>WTAY01000087.1 GCA_013139345.1 Methylophaga sp.
GGTCATCTTCGTGGTGCAGCGTTAACACTTATCGATGCATTACCCTCAGCCAAACATGCCTTAGCTCAGAAAAGTATGGGCTTAAATAGAAAGCAACCTCGACTGAGTAGAGGAATAGCACTAT
This sequence comes from Methylophaga sp., assembly GCA_013139345.1. Lineage (GTDB taxonomy): Bacteria > Pseudomonadota > Gammaproteobacteria > Nitrosococcales > Methylophagaceae. The sequence continues at coordinate 125 of WTAY01000087.1, forward strand.
GAGTACACATTATGATGTCATTATTGTTGGTGGCGGCATGGTGGGAGCCACACTGGCGACTGCCTTAGCTGAACAGTCCTCACTAAAAATTGCCCTTGTTGAGGCTTATTCACCAGAACCAATAACAGCATCAGACAAGCCTGATTTACGCGTTAGCGCCCTCACCCATGCCAGCGAAATACTATTTAAGAACTTAGGTATTTGGCAACAGCTCATTCCAAGTCGGATCAGTCAATTTACCGATATGGAAGTATGGGAAACTCAATCCAGTACCTTACATTTTGATAGTGCTGATATTGGTGTTCCTTTACTCGGTTATATTGTTGAAAACCGTCACATTCAACAAGCTTGCCTTGCTCGCTGTAAACAACTTCGTAACATAACACTCCTGAGCCCTGCCAAGCCGGCATCACTCTCTAAACAAACGTTAACGCTTGAAAATGGACAAGAGTTAACCTCTGATTTAATTGTTGGTGCTGATGGTGCTCGTTCTCTATTGCGTGATTGGGCAGAGATTGATACTCATGGCTGGGATTATCAACAAACAGCCGTAGTTTGCACGGTGACTACTGAACACTCTCACCAAAAAACAGCATGGCAACGATTCTTACCTGAAGGTCCTTTAGCCTTTTTACCTTTAGCAGATGAGCATCAATGCTCCATCGTATGGTCAAACTCAACAGAAGAAGCTGAACTACTCTGTGAATTGGATGACGAAGGCTTTAATCATGCCATATCAAACGCATTTGGTAATAAGTTAGGAGATTTTATTGAGATCAGTGAACGTGCTCGTTTCCCTCTTAAACTACGCCATGCTGATCATTATGTTGAAACAGGTTTTGCACTCGTTGGTGATGCGGCACATACAATTCATCCGCTTGCTGGACAAGGTGTCAATATCGGCCTTCTCGATGCAGCAACCTTAGCAGAAGTTGTCTTAGAAGCTCATGAAAAAGGACGGGATATTGGTAGCTTGCATACTTTAAACAAATATCAGCGACGTAGAAAAGGTGACAACCTTGCTATGCAAATGACAATGGATGCATTCAAACGTATATTTGGTAGTGAATTAGCACCTGTTCGTTGGCTCAGACGCTTAAGCTTAAAAACAGTCAATCAAAATACAGTATTGAAAAATGTATTTATGCATCAAGCATCAGGGCATCGCTTTGGCAACCCAAAGAGTACGAAACATATTTTGTAAGGCAGGTGCGCTCTATTCACTGTCACTCGATTTTGAAAGTAAGTAGGCTATCCCCATGACAAATGAATGTGCATGTTTCTCACTCCGTCATTCCCATGAAAATGGCTACTATCGTTAGGTCCCCGTTTTCACGGGAATGACAGACTCGTACTGTTCTTTTTACAGGTTGAATGATTACCGGCTATATACTGGTAATTATTGGAAATGCAGCTTGTTCCCATTAATCCTTAATTTATCTCCTCACCCCAGCCCTCTCCAACAGGAGAGGGAGCTAAAGCCCCTTCTTCCTTGAGGGAGAAGGTTGGGATGAGGGTGACAGTTTTAATTGCGCTAAAATAAGGAATCCCCCCCTGCTCAGCTCAAGAGCATGTTAAATTAATGTGTTTGTTCATCAATTCTTTGTTTTTGTAATGCCGCAGAATCCTGAAGCATCTGCTCCACGGCTTTTGCTTTATCGATCATCTCGACTTGTTCTTTCCAGACATGATCTTTTTCTACTTTCTGAGCATTATCTGAATCAGAACATGCCATTAAGAAGAACGTCATAATTATAACTAATAGACTTTTCATTATATTTATCCTTTTTATATAGGCAAAAAGACCATTGATGCGGCTTTAACAACAACGGTTTTAATTAAACGGCCTGATTTATGAGCAATAATTTCGGCTAAGTTATCTTGTGTCGCAATCATTCGGCCAATTAATCGTTGATAACTTAAGTTTCGTTGCTCACCCTCAAGGCTATCACTCAAAATAAGTATATCTCCTTGAATCGTTCGGTGCTCTGCCAACATCCATGCTGCAATCTCTATATTACGTGCACTGTTATACAATTTCTGTTCACTAATACTCGTTAAGTAATAAAACGCGATGTGATCATCATACGATGACATCAGCATTTTCCGTAAGCCAAAAATAAAAGGCACTATACGATCCGTCCCTTGGTAGGTCTCATCTAACGCTATACGAACAATGTCATTAGGCACCATTGTTTTCCATTGTGGATAGCCCTCATTATGAGCGCGAGAGAAAAACAAATCGACACTTTCCTCAATGGTTCTTTGTTCTTGATCATGGCGGCCAGTCGGATTGCGACGATACAGCTTCAACATCAATATTTCAAGATCACGCATAACAGCCCGTTGATGAAGCTCCACCACCTCATTAATATCACTTTTTGCTAACCGAGAGATCCCCGCTTCATCAGGATCAGCGGCAACTACTTTCTGCTTAGTCTGCACACCCGAGCAAGCGGCAAGAAACAGACAAGCACTAGCAATAATAAGTTTAAACAATTTCATCAAGATACGTTTGGGCTGGTTGGTTTTGTAAATTAGAGACTTGAAGATATTGCTGAACGCCTTGTGGCAATGGGCGTGGAGAAGCACTTTCTTTTTGTGTTGGGGACGATACCTCATCACTTGTAGAGAAAAAGCGAATAAAGCGTGCTTGCTGACCATCATTAACCGTTATTGCTGCTTGGGACGCTGGTGTATTCACTTTTTCTTGAGGTGACGGCTTATCCTCAAGTTTAAAGCTAGATATTGCATCAATCGTAACGGGCTTACGAACTTGCTCCTGAAGCGTTATAGGCTTCGGAGCAAAAGCAGTCGCAAGATGGGCACCGTTAATTTGCATTAACTGCCTTCTTTATTGCCCGTGTTTTTAGGTTTTGGCTTGCGGTGTGGCGAGTGAGAATGTCTTGGCTTTTGTCCACTACCCTTTTTTTTATGCTGTGGAAGAGGGGGGCTTTTTTCTGGACGTTTTGCAGGCTGTGGTTTTTCTAAAATCTCATCAGATGTCGTTGAAACAGGTAATTTATGCTTAATGTATTGTTCAATGTCAGGCAATGAAAATGCAAAGTCTTCACAAGCAAAGCTAATTGCCACACCACTGGCACCAGCACGGGCAGTTCGACCAATTCGATGAACATAATCTTCTGCATCTTGCGGTAAATCATAATTAAAGACATGACTGACTTCAGGGATATGCAAGCCACGAGCCGCCACATCCGTTGCAACTAAAAATGGGAATTCGCCATCTTGAAAGTGCTTAAGTAAATGTTCACGCTTTTTCTGAGGTACATCACCAGATAATAAAGCAGCCTTGTGACCATTTCCTTCTAAAAATCCCCACACACTGTCAGCGGCACGTTTTGTATTTACAAAAATAATCCCTCTTGAAGGCTGAATACGTTTAATCAATGCCAATAATAAAGGTATTTTCTCTTCATTTGCTGGGTAATAAACACTTTCTTCGATCCGGTCACTGGCTACTTTTCCTGCGGCCACTTCTACTTTTTCGGGGTTATTCATATGCTCATAAGCAAGTTCAGCTACTTTAAAACTTAACGTAGCTGAAAACAGCATACCTAATCGTTCTGTCGGTGCTGGCACGCGGCGCAAGAAGTAACGAACATCTTTAATAAAGCCTAAATCAAACATACGATCGGCTTCATCTAAGACAACAGCTTGCACTGACTTAAGGTTAAATACACGCTGTTTATGATAATCCAGCAATCGACCTGGTGTTCCAATCAAAATATCAACACCATCGGTGATCGCCGTTTTTTGCTTGTCATAGTCCTTGCCACCATACGAGACAACAATGCGCAACTTCGCATCCTTATTTAATAGAATTGCATCTTTAGCAATTTGATTCGCAAGCTCTCGGGTGGGGGCTAATATGAATGCACGAGGCTGTTTCCCATCCCAATTTTTAGGGGGTTCTTCTGTTAATAATCGCTGAAATGTAGCAAGTAAAAAAGCAATCGTTTTACCCGTTCCCGTTTGCGCCTGCCCCGCTACATCTTGCCCTGCTAGTAACAGTGGCAATGATTGTGCTTGAATAGGGGTGCAAAATTCAAACCCCGCGCTGCGTAGACCATTTTGCAGAGTTTCATGTAAAGGTAATGATGAAAAAGCCTGTTCCGTTAAATGTGTACTCATAAAATACTTGCATTACCTTTGATGATGATAAAAAATGTTAATCAATATTGGAATGTGAGTATAGCCTTCCAATAGCTTATATACCACTGGAGAAAGAAACATGAGCGAAAATGTCACCCAAGTGACTGATGGCGACTTTGAAAGCCAAGTATTACAGTCTGACCTACCTGTATTAGTAGACTACTGGGCTGAATGGTGTGGACCGTGCAAAATGATTGCTCCTATTTTGGAAGAAATCGGCACTGAATACGCGGGTAAACTTAAAGTCTGCAAGCTTAATATCGATGAAAATGCAGAAACACCACCACGTTACGGCATTCGCGGTATCCCTACCCTAATGTTATTCAAGGGTGGAGAAGTTGAAGCAACTAAAGTAGGTGCATTAACGAAATCACAATTAGCTGCATTTTTAGATAGCAATATCTAAATCTTATTAAGGTTTTCTATAAGGAAACCTTAAATGAAAAATCATAAAAACACTGGGCATGTTAATCATGTTCAGTGTTTTTCTGTCTATACCCATTATCACTCAAGATGCAGACTTTTTACTTCGTCATCCCAGCATACTTCTAGCTGAGATCTGCTTAATACAATAGATTCTCGATAAAAACACTCGAGAATGACGGGAGTTGTAAGCCCTGTATCTTCATTTATCACGGGTATATCTATCCCTAAATCGAAGAAAAGCTGAATGGATGTTTCCGAATTACTTGATGGTCTGAACAAACCCCAACGTGAAGCTGTTGCGGCACCACTGGGTCATGCCCGAATCTTAGCCGGTGCAGGCAGTGGTAAAACACGTGTTTTAGTTCATCGAATTTGCTGGCTCATTCAGGCTGAAGCCTTATCCCCTGCTAATATTCTTGCCGTTACTTTTACCAATAAAGCGGCAAAAGAAATGCGAGCCAAGATTGAAGACGGTCTCGGTTATCCTATTGGCGGTATGTGGGTAGGTACATTCCACGGCTTAGCACACCGATTATTACGATCACATTGGAAAGAAGCAGACTTACCACAAAGCTTTCAAATTTTAGACAGTGATGATCAGCTTCGCATGCTTAAACGTATTATTCGTGGCATGGAATTAGATGAAGCCCAATGGCCTGCAAAGCAAGCTCAATGGTTTATCAATGCCCAGAAAGATGAGGGCCTTCGCTCCCAGAACATTCAAGCTGGCAATGATCCCTATTCACAAAAAATGCTGGTCATTTATCACGCTTATGAACAAGCCTGCCAACGGGCTGGAGTCATTGATTTTGGCGAGATATTATTACGCAGCCATGAGTTATGGTTAAAGCGTCCGGATATTCTTGCTAGCTATCAGCAACGTTTTCAGCAAATCTTAGTCGATGAGTTTCAAGATACGAATACCATCCAATATGCTTGGTTACGTTTATTAGCTGGTGATACAGGCCATTTATTTATTGTTGGTGATGATGATCAGTCCATCTACGGTTGGAGTGGTGCAAAAATTGAAAACATCCAGAAATTTCATAATGATTATGAGCAAGCAAGTTCGATTCGTTTAGAGCAAAACTATCGCTCCACAGGTAACATTCTTGCAGCAGCCAATGCCGTGATTGCCAATAATAGTGATCGTTTAGGCAAAGAGCTGTGGACTGACGATGAAGATGGAAAATTAATCCAAATTTATAATGCGTATAACGAACGTGATGAAGCAGCCTACTTAGTCGAACAAATTAAAACGGTAGTATCAACTGGCGGTAAACGCGCTGATCATGCCGTGTTATATCGTTCGAATGCCCAATCTCGTATTATTGAAGAAGCCTTAATGCAGGCCAATATGCCCTACCGTGTTTATGGTGGCTTACGCTTTTTTGATCGCGCTGAAATTAAAGATGTTTTGTCGTATTTACGCCTTATTGCAAACCGTAATGATGATGCGGCATTTGAACGTGTGGTGAATACGCCAACACGAGGTATAGGTGCGGCGACACTGACTCAACTCCGCCAGCATGCACGTGAACAAAACCAAACTATGTGGCAAGCCTGTGTTGATTTACTGGCTGCCAAATTCTTTACTGCCCGAGCAGGTAATGCCTTAACAGGGTTTCTGACCTTAATAGATTCATTAACACCTGAAGATGACACCCTCCCCCTACATGAACTCACTACATTAGTGATTGATGAAAGTGGCTTGCGTGCACATTTTGCCAAAGACACTACAGAAAAAGGCCAAGGGCGCATTGAAAACTTAGATGAGTTAATTAATGCTACGCGCACATTCGATAAGCCTGATGATGAAGACGATGTCGAGATGCCTTTGCTTAATTCGTTCTTGTCACATGCCGCATTAGAAGCCGGTGAAAATCAGGCCGATCAGTGGGAAGACTGTGTGCAACTCATGACCTTACATTCAGCCAAAGGCTTAGAGTTCCCTGTCGTATTTATGGTTGGAATGGAAGAAGGGTTATTCCCCGGTCAAAAATCAAGTGATGATCCGGCTCGTTTAGCAGAAGAACGTCGCCTTTGTTATGTAGGTATGACACGAGCAAGAACAACACTCTATTTAATGCATACCGAGTCACGTTTTTTATACGGTCAAGAAATGTCGCCAGCTCCTTCTCGGTTCTTACGAGAACTGCCACAAGATCGCGTAGAAGAAATTCGTGCACGAAAAAATGTCGTCAGTAGTGGTAATTCAAGCTTTACAGCACCTAAACATAGCAATGCCATTAATGAAACAGGCTTTAACCCCGGTCAACAAGTACATCATCATAAATTTGGTGCAGGTACCGTTATTGATACTGAAGGTGCAGGAAAAAGTGCGCGTGTCCAAGTCAATTTTAAACATGCTGGTAGCAAGTGGTTAGTAACCGCTTATGCCAAACTAGAAAAAATATAAACACGTTAAAATATTTAAATCTTAATACCATCATCGTCATTCCCGTGAAAACGGGAATCCAACGATAGTAGAAACTTGAACAGCCCATGGGTCCCCGCCTACGCGAGGATGACACACTTTATTTTTTGTTAGGTTACTGGACTAGGAACATCATATGAAACATTCTTTTATTCTATTAATTGCAGCATTAAGCATTGTTCTTAGTGCATGCAGCCAAGAAGAATCGACCTCTAACACCCAAGCTGCAATTGATACCAACAAGACGTATAACTGGAAAATGGTGACGACTTGGCCTCCTGGCTTCCCCGTTTTACAGGAAGGTGCTGAACGTTTTTCCGACAATATCAAAGCGATGTCGAATGGCAGATTGACTATTAAAGTCTATGCCGGTGGTGAGCTTATTCCGGCATTACAAACATTTGATGCTGTGTCACAGGGTACGGTTGAAATGGGGCATGGCAGCGCCTATTACTGGGCAGGTAAAGTACCTGAAGCACAGTTCTTCTCAACAGTCCCATTTGGTATGACTGCTCGCGGTATGAATGCATGGCTTTATGATGGTGGTGGTTTAGAATTATGGCGAGAAGTCTATAAACCATTCCATGTCATCCCCTTCCCGCTTGGCAATACCGGTGTACAAATGGGGGGATGGTTTAATAAAGAAATTAACTCTCTTGATGATCTCAAAGGTCTGAAAATGCGTATCCCCGGCCTCGGTGGTAAAGTCTTCGCTAAAGCAGGCGGAAACCCTGTCTTACTTGCTGGTAGTGAGGTTTATACAGCACTAGAACGAAACACGATTGATGCAACGGAATGGATTGGTCCCTTCCATGACCAACGTTTAGGTTTATACCGTGCTGCTGAACATTATTACTATCCGGGTTGGCACGAACCCGGTACGGTATTAGAGCTTACCGTAAACCAACGGGCATGGGATTCATTGCCTGCTGATTTACAAGCGATTGTCAGTAATGCTGCCACAGCTGAAAACCTAAGGATGTTTTCTGAAATGGAACACAAAAATTTATCAGCATTACAAGAATTGAAAGATCGACCTAATGTGCAAATCCACCGTTTTCCAGATGATGTGTTAGCCACATTAAAAAAATTAACCGATGAAACACTAATGGAAACGGCTGCCAACGATGCTAAGTTCGAAAAGGTTTATAATGCATATCAAGCCTTTCGCAAAAAAAATGATGCGTGGTCCGATATTTCTGAAAATGCCTATTTAGCCATTGAAAAATAATGATTATTTATCTTATCTTTAGTCAAGAAGGTTTTGAAGAAGCTAAAAGTAGCATTTTAGCTGACAAGGCAACATTGTGGGTTAATGCTAACTTCTTGTCTGACGAACAAAATGTAGAGCTCCATCAGGCGGGCATTAATGTGCAAACATTCCTAGAAACAGTAAATGGCAGCAATGAAAAATCAATACTTCAGGCCTTAAAACCTATCGAAGAAGAAGAACCAAAAGCAGAAATATTAATTGAATATCTCTAGCCCCCCTTTTATAGGGGGTGAGTTATTGTAAAAACTTTTGTTCACATATAAAATGTAAGGAAATATTATTACATGAATGTTCAAACAAAAAGAACTCACCTTTAAATGCCCTTTTTTAAAAAACATCGTCTATTTCTTATCATCAGCCTATTGATTGCCATCATTGATGGGGCTTTTGTAGGAATAACATACCTTCAAGCTAAACATAATATACATCTAGACGAACAGCAAAAAGCAATTAACCATTTTTCTGCCTTTGATATTGCCTATAAGGCATCACAAGAAAACATGTTACAAATTGCCCATATTGTCGCAAACACCCCTAGCTACCAAGAACTATTCTATGCAGGAAAACTCGCCGTTGAACAAGAAGGTGGTGGAGCCGGTGGTAGTGAATCAAAACAGGCTCGTGATGCTCTTAATAATGCGGTTGCTTCAAGCTGGAAAGACTTCACTACAAAGTTTAGTGCTCGCCAACTCCACTTTCATTTAGGCCCAGGTTCCACCTCATTTCTACGCGTACATAAACCACAAAAATTTGGTGATAATATGGATGATATTCGCCATACTATTGTTGCAAGTAATTCCCTTCAAAAAGAAGTTAAAGGGTTTGAAACAGGACGAGTTTATTCAGGTATTAGAGGCACCAGTCCTGTATTTTTCACTAACAACGAAGGTATCTCTGAACATGTTGGTACCGTTGAAGCAGGACTATCATTCCAACCCGTTCTACAAAACCTAGTAGAAACATCTAATATCAATGCTGCTATTTTGTTATATAAAGATCACCTTGCTGCTAATGTTTGGCCAGATTATCTAAAAAAACGTTTACAAGATACTCCCGCTATAAATAACTTAGTCATAGAACAAACAACGAACGACTTTATTACACCATTAGCAAAACTGAGTGCTTCGATGATGATTAACGAGTCTAATCACCAGCATTCAAAAATTGAAGGATCGGATATTAATATGCAAGTGATTGCATTCAATGGCGATACCTATCTTTATACCACTAAACCACTACGAGATTTCTTAGGTTCTACGGATTTAACAAAACCTGATGCGGGGCAGGTCGTTATCTGGCAAAACATTAATGATATTCATGCCCTCTTTAATCATCACCTGAAAATCAATATTTTTTATGCGCTCACTGCATTCTTTATTATTGAAATACTTGT
>WTAY01000238.1 GCA_013139345.1 Methylophaga sp.
TTCGTGTCTTTACAGTAACCGGAATAGTCACCACTTCTTGCATCGCTGCAACACATTCTGCCACTAACTCCGGTTCAGCCATAAGACAAGCACCAAAGCGACCATTTTGAACCCTATCACTAGGGCATCCAACATTTAAATTAACCTGAGTATATCCATTTTTCTCAATAATCTGCGCACATTGCGCCAAATCAGCAGGGCCACTTCCCCCCAATTGATAGGCAACAGGACTTTCTGCTTTATTAAAACGAATAAATCGATCTTGAGACCCATGCAAAATAGCCCCCGTTGTCACCATTTCCGTATATAACAACGCATTTTTTGTTAGCAAACGATGAAAATAACGACAATGTTTATCTGTCCAGTCCAACATCGGTGCCACACTGAAGGTATGTGATGGCAAAGCACTGCTACCCCTTGTTTTATCTTGTAACATTATTGTTTATTTCCGTACATTTTAAACCTTTTTTAACCCCCTAAGACCGTCATTATTTAGACGAGCACGGAGGATTTATGACTCTAATTAGAAAAAGAAAAGGAAGTATATCTTATTATGCAATGATAGTTATAAGACGAAATCAGAAACAAAGGGGCTCCATCAAAATCCCCATGTTTCAATTGCCATTTCAACAATCGACTAATATATTCATCTCTGTTCCGGTATTGCCACAACAATTGCATTAAAACGGGGGAGATCATAATGCTGCGAAACTTCCTGCACTTCCCTTTAATTTCTATTTTTTATTGGTTAAACCGAGGGCTTCTACAGTCTCATCTGGAAACCTTGTAATCTCAATTGCTCTCAGCCCACAGCTCACTCCATTTAAAAACAGCACTAAGATAGGCAAAAAAAACATTCTTGCCGACGGATTTATTGCATCATTTTATTACTGCGATTTTTATTGACACTCTTCCTGTTTTACCTCATTATTCTCAACAACGAATTTTGTATGTTATGGAACCCATAAATGAACTTGATACAGCTATGCCAAAAGTAATTGATACAAAGCTTTTAAATATCGCTGATATTCGCCCAGGCCACCCATTTCGCAGCACAATTATCCCTACACCCTCAGCACCCACTCATGCCGTGCAAGTTAGGGATGTGAATGAATATGGTGAGATTGAGACTAGGCACTTGATTACTACAGAGTTAAAAGGGCGGAAACAACCTGACTATTTGAAGGAAGGTGATATTCTTTTTGTTGCCAAAGGCGCAAAGCATTTTTCGACTTATGTTCGCCAAGTACCTGAGCAAAGTGTATGTTCACCACATTTTTTTATTGTGCGCATTCAGCCGCAGCATGCAGACAAAGTATTACCCGAATTTATTAACTGGCAGCTTAACCAAAGCTTTGCACAACGTTATTTTATAAACTCCGCCGAAGGCACACTGTATGTGAGTATTCGCCGAAAAATACTGGAAGATACGCCAATAACTGTTCCGCCTCTTGTTACTCAGCAGCGCATCGTTTCACTGCATCGTGCCGCTGTGACAGAACAAAAAGTATTGCAACAACTGATCATTAATCGGCAGCAGCAACTTAATGTTATTGCCAATGACTTATTCAGAAATTAACCCTTACACAGCATTAACTTAAAGATACCATGCCAAATACGCAAATTAACCAAGATGATATAAACAAAGCCGTCTGGGGAGCCTGTGATACCTTTCGCGGCACGATTAGCCCGGATATATATAAAGATTTTATTCTGACTATGCTATTTCTAAAATACATTTCAGATGTTTATAAAGATGAATATAACCAGCTAGTAGAACAGTATGGCGATCAACCTGAATTGATTAACGCCATGATGGCTAAACAACGGTTTGTATTGCCTAAAGAAGCTAGTTTTTGGGATTTGTACGAGAAACGCCATGAAGCTGGCAATGGTCAGCGGATTGATATGGCTTTACACGCGATTGAAGAAGCCAACGGCACCAAATTAAAAAATGTATTCCAGGACATTAGTTTTAATACCAGTAATCTGGGTGCAGAAAAGCAAAAAAATGAGATTTTGCGCCACCTATTAGAAGACTTTGCCAAAGACATACTTAACTTACGCCCTAGTCGTGTTGGCACCTTAGATATTATTGGCAATGCTTATGAATATTTAATCAAACACTTTGCTGCGGGTAGTGGGCGTACTGCTGGCGAGTTTTATACCCCACCTGAAGTCTCTGACTTACTTGCCACTTTATTAGACCCACAAGAAGGGGATGAAATTTGTGACCCTGCCTGTGGTTCAGGTTCTTTATTAATGAAATGTGGGCGTAGAGTGCGCGAGAACTTTAATGGTTCTAAAAAATACGCGCTTTTTGGGCAGGAATCCATTGGCTCTACCTGGTCATTAGCCAAAATGAATATGTTCCTGCATGGTGAAGATAACCACCGTATTGAATGGGGCGATACGATTCGCAACCCATTATTAAAAGATGCCAGTGGTAACGGTTTATTACATTTTGATATTGTCACCGCAAACCCTCCCTTTTCTTTGGATAAATGGGGGCATGATGGGGCGGCTGACGATATTTATGGACGTTTTCGCCGAGGTACACCGCCTAAAACCAAGGGTGACTATGCCTTTATTAGCCACATGATTGAGACGCTTAAACCTAAAACAGGTCGTATGGGCGTGGTTGTTCCGCATGGGGTGTTATTTCGGGGTGCATCAGAAGGTAAAATCCGTAAACAACTGATTGAAGAAAACCTACTGGATACAGTCATTGGCTTACCTGAAAAACTATTTTTTGGTACGGGGATTCCTGCGGCTATTTTGATCTTTAAAAAGCAAAAAGCAGATAACACCGTTTTTTTTATTGATGCCAGCAACGAATTTAAATTGGGTAAAAACCAAAATATCCTCAACTCTAAAAATATTGATAAAGTTATTGCAACGTATAAAGCACGAGAAAATGTGGATAAATACGCCTACCTTGCCAGCTTAGAAGAGATTGCAGACAATGACTTTAATCTGAATATTCCGCGTTATGTCGATACCTTTGAAGAAGAGGAAGAACTGGATTTAATGGCGATACGGGCTGAACGATTGGACTTGCAAAAGCAATTAGCTGAATTGGAAATAGAAATGGCTGGGTATTTGGAGGAGTTGGGTTATGGTGCCTAGCATGCCAAAAAGTAATGAATGGTCAAATATCACTTTAGGTGACATTATTATTGACAGTGCATTCGGCCCTCGATTTTCATCAGACTTATATTGCATAAATGGAAATATTGGAACCATAAGAACAACTGACCTTGACCTTGATGGTGTTATTAATTACGAATCAATACCATATGCAACACTGCCAATAGAAACTTTCAAAAGCCATATCTTAAAAACAGGCGACTTACTTATTACAAGATCAGGAACTTGTGGAATTCCCTGTTTGTTTACAGAACAAGAAAAACCAATTATTGCTGGGGCCTTCCTTATACGTTTCAAATTAAAAGATCATATTGAACCTACATTTCTGCATATGTTGCTTAAAGAGCCATCAGTTAAAAATAAAATTGATCAAATGGCATCAGGTGGGGTTCAGAAAAACTTAACAGGCACAAACCTAAAAAAATTACACCTTAAAATCCCGCTAATAAATGAACAACGAAAAATTGCTCAAATCCTTAGTACATGGGAGAAGGCAATTAGCACCACTAAATTCCTAATTGGAAACAGCCAACAGCAGAAAAAAGTTCTGATGCAGCAATTGCTCACTGGTAAAAAACGGTTTTCTGAGTTTAATGGGAAGTGGGAAAAAGTCAGACTTGGCGATATTACTGAAATGAATAGTGGTGGAACACCTAAATCATCAGTTACTGAATATTATGATGGCAACATATCATGGGTGTCTATTGCTGATATGACTAAACATGGTAAGTGGATATTTAAAACAGACAAAAATATATCCCAACTTGGGCTAGAAAATAGTTCAGCTAGATTATATCCAGTAAATACCGTACTTTATGCAATGTATGCTTCTATCGGGGAATGTAGTA
>WTAY01000066.1 GCA_013139345.1 Methylophaga sp.
TGCTTGAATTAAATTGACCTGCGCGCTCTTAAGTTCCACATTCAATTCATGTTCCAATTGTTTTTCTATCGCCAACTGAGCATTAAGTTTTTCAATTTTTCTCTGATGAGCATAGACAACATGATTAATTCTAAGCAATAGTAATAACACAAATAATGCTGACACGATAACCATTGCATTATTTTCCAGAGCTTTGCGCTTTAACCAGTCTATTTCTTCTTTTAGATCTGCATTTGGGCTTGATATTCTTATTCCACCACGAATATCCCCTATTTTATACCCTTGCTCAGCATGGCAACTTAGGCATGCCTTTGTCGTAACCAAAGACCCCATAAAATCTAACTGAGAGAAATCATTATTAAATTGATAGTAATGATTTTTCTGCTTATTTTTATCAAAAAATTGCAACGCTTTAATTTCAAATTGATCAGCAGCATTCTTAGGGTTTAATGGATTTAGACTAGTGATTTTGAAGAAATGATCTCCGCTTTTATTGGCTATCTCAGAAATTTGTCTAGTCATCCAGGCAGGGTTCACTTTAATAAGCACTTCATTTTCAGAAGTCATTAGCGTGTTGTCTTTTAAATAAGGGTTCGGTTTTATGCTCCCGTCCTGAGGTTTAACATAAACCCCATGAGTCATTGCATTCCATTGCCGCATATTAACTAAATCAAAATAATGGGCCTCCGCATTACGTACCACTTTTTGCTTAGCTAGTTCAATTTGAATATGTTTAGCATCTTCTAGACGATGAACAACAAAACCAACAGAGAGACAAGTGGCTAATATTAAAAGTAGATTAACCTTTTTTTTGCTGATGTATTTCATATGTTAAATATATACCATAAAGACATAGAGGTCAGATTTCATATTTAAATTTAAGTATCTCATACTAAATATAGAAAGAAGGCCCCATTACCAGCTATTCCTCCTTTATTAGCTAAGATTAGTTGCTTTGACTCAGTCAACATGCGTCAAACCAAGCCATATCCGCCACCACCTGGAGTCTTAATTTCTAAACAATCACCTGGTTGCAACGTGATTTGAGCACAGCTATCTAACTTAATAACCTCACCATTAAAACGAATCACTTTATTTTCACCCACAGCCCCAACACACCCTCCATGCAGTCCAAACGGAGGAATAATACGATGACTAGACAGAATACTTGCTGTCATTGGGGTAAGAAATTTAATTTTTCTAACTACGCCACTCCCCCCAACAAACTTCCCTTTTCCACCACTGTTTTCACGAATGGAAAACTGCTCTAATAACACAGGAAAACGCCACTCTAGAACTTCCGGGTCGGTAATCCGTGAATTAGTCATATGCGTCTGCACCGCATCACAACCATTAAAACCATTGCCTGCAGCGGCTCCACCACAGATGGTTTCATAATATTGATACTGATCATTACCAAAGGTCAGATTATTCATAGTTCCCTGTGAACCCGCCAATACACCTAAAGCACCATATAAAGCATCAACAATATGCTGAGAGGTTTCCACATTACCCGCAACTACCGCAGCCGGATATTTAGGGTTTAGCATACTGCCTGCTGGAATAATGATTTCCAGTGGTTGCAAACACCCTGCATTTAAAGGAATATCATCATTAACCAGTGTTCTAAACACATACAACACGGCCGCTTTACAAACAGCAGCAGGTGCATTGAAATTATTATTTAATTGTGGGCTGGTGCCTGTAAAATCAATGGTTGCACTCTGTTGCTCAGCATTTATACTGATATTAACGACAATTTTTGCCCCATTATCCAACGCTTGCTCAAACTTTCCACTTGCTAAGTTCGGTAATAAGCGACGCACTGTTTCAGCCGCATTGTTTTGTACATGCTGCATATAACTTTGCACGGTGGCTAAAGAATAATGCGCGACCATTTTCTTAAGCTCTAATACGCCTTTATTATTAGCGGCGATTTGTGCCTGTAAATCGGCAATATTTTGTTCACAATTACGGGCAGGATAATCAGAAGAATGTAACCATTCACGTACTGTTTGTTCCTGAAACTGATCATCTTGTACAATTTTTAAGCCCGCGCTTAATAAGCCTTCTTCACTAATATGTTGACTATACGCAGGCATGGAAGCAGCTGTAATACCCCCCACATCAGCATGATGCCCCCTGGAAGCCACATAAAACAGCAACTCATTTTGATCAGAAAAAACAGCACTCACCACGGTAATATCAGGTAAATGAGTCCCCCCTTGATAAGGTGAATTTAATAAATAAACTTCACCTTGCTTGATAGTTTCAGCTTTTAATAAAGCCTGTACCGCCTCCCCCATCGAACCTAAATGCACAGGAATATGCGGTGCATTAGCGATTAATTCACCTTGTTGGTTAAATAAAGCACAGGAAAAATCTAAACGTTCTTTAATATTGACCGAATAAGCGGTTTTTTGCAGCACAAAGCCCATTTGTTCTGCAATCGACATAAACAGCTTATTAAAAATCTCCAGCATCACTGGATCAACTTGCGTTCCAATAGCATTTTGTTGCTGTAAAGCTTGTGTCCGAATCAGAATTAAATCTCGTTCCGAACTCACTTGAGCCTGCCACTCAGGTTCTATAATAATTGTTGAAGTCGGCTCAATAATAATTGCCGCCCCCATTATGATTTGTCCTACTGACAATTCTGAGCGTTGATAAACTGGCGTATCATGAAAATGATTATCACTAAACATCGGCACCATTTTTAACGGCTGCGCCTGTTGTTTTACTGTTTCAGTGATAAACTCTTCAGCCGCTTGATTCTTTGCAATCACCTCAACCAATAAAGACTCTATAATTAAGGCTTTATCACGGTATTTAAAGCCAAATTGCTGCTGATACGCAGCTTCAAATTTACTGACCATACATTCTTTATCCGTATAAGACACGGCCAAAGCAGTATCAGTCCCCATATACCGTAAATAGATCTGACAAATAAAGCTAATCGGCTGATTGTCTTGCGCTTGTTGGCGTATTTCAGTTTCACCTTGCTGTTTTAATTCGGCAAAGCTTGTATCCAACAGTTCCTTGGTCACTTCATCCCAGGGTAACTCCAAGGCTTTATCTTTTAATAATCGAAAATCAGCCAGGCCCATTCCATAAGCCGATAAAACACCAGCAAAGGGATGGATCATAATGGTTTTCATACCCAGTCTGTCTGCAACTTTGCAGGCATGTTGCCCCCCAGCAGCTCCATAACAACACAGCGTATATTCCGAAACGTTATAGCCTTTTTGGACGGAGATCTTTTTAATCGCTGTAGCCATATTTTCTACGGCAATAGTTAAAAAACCTTCTGCGACTTGTTCTATACTCGGCTCACTCGCTGTTTTTTTCTGTATTTCAGCGGCAAGTTCTCTGAACAGTTGCTTTACTCGCTGATGATCTAAGGATAAATCTCCGTTTTCACCGAATACTTTAGGGAATAATGGCAGTTTACCAAGCATTACATTGGCATCGGTAACGGTTAATCCCCCGCCTCGTCTATAAGCCGCTGGCCCAGGGTTAGCGCCCGCCGATTCAGGGCCAACACGATAACGCATCCCATCAAAATACAGTAATGACCCACCGCCAGCTGCAACGGTATGAATATTCATCATCGGCACACGCATGCGAACGCCTGCCACTTCAGTTTCAAAACTACGTTCTAATTCACCACAATAATGCGCCACATCGGTAGAGGTTCCGCCCATATCAAAAGCAATGATTTTATTAAACCCTGCACGTTCAGCGGTGGCTATTGCCCCAACAATCCCTCCAGCAGGCCCCGATAAAATACTGTCTTTACCTTGAAAGCTATGCGCATCCGCCAACCCACCGTTTGATTGCATAAACATTAATCGAGGTGGATTTTTTGCAGCTAAACCTTCTGCTACTTGAGCAACATAACGCCTTAATATAGGAGATAAATAAGCATCAACCACGGTAGTGTCACCGCGACTGACAATTTTCATAAACGGACTAGCTTGATGAGAAATTGAAATCTGTGGAAAACCAATTTCTTTTGCCAATTGAGCCAGCTGTAATTCATGCTTGGGGTAGCGCCAGGCGTGCATCAATACAATGGCAATTGCTCGAAAACCTTTATCATATAACTGTTGTAATGACTGCCTGGCAAGCTCTGTGTTTAAAGGGCTAAGGATTTCCCCCTTAACATTAACCCGTTCGACAACTTCCAATACTTCGCTATAAAGTAGCTCTGGCAATTGAATATTTAAAGCGAAAATATCAGGCCGATTTTGATAGCCAATACGTAAACAATCTTTAAATCCCGAAGTGATTAATAATGCCGTTGGCTCGCCTTTACGTTCTAATAGCGCATTGGTACCAACCGTTGTACCCATTTTAACTGCAGCAATATTATCACCATCAAGCTCACCTCCTAATAGTTGGCGCATCGCTTCAAGTGCAGCATCCTGATATTGTTCTGGGTTTTCAGATAGTAATTTACGAGTCAGCAATTGCCCATTGGGTTTACGAGCGACAACATCGGTAAATGTGCCGCCTCTGTCGATCCAAAATTGCCAGCGTTTGTCTGAATGAGTTGTCATATTTAAAATGTATTATTGAGTTTGCTGGTAATTATTTCATAATCTGAATAATGAACCAACAATAGAAGTTTTAGTCTGATAAACTAAAAATACAGCGTTATAGATTATCTTTTGGAAGTGAGGCTTTAGCCTCGCCTGAATCGTACGAGGCTAAAGTGGCTATGAAAGCATTCTGTTTTTCACCTCCCCCTTTGGAAAAGGTCGCAATCGGCTCCTGCCTAATGCGACACTACTACATCCATATAGAACGGGGGATTGAGGGGGATTTTATAAAACAATAACTCATTGATATTAAATGAATTGTTTTTGTAA
>WTAY01000138.1 GCA_013139345.1 Methylophaga sp.
CAGGCAATACCACCCTTTTGTTCGACTTCTAGCAATATTGCATCGTTATCGCAATCTAAACGGATAGATATAATGTGTTGTTGGTTACCAGATTGTTCGCCTTTATGCCAAAGCTGTTGGCGTGACCGAGACCAGTAAACGGCATGACCGGTCTCAGCTGTGAGCTGCAAAGACTCTTCATTCATCCAGGCCAAAGTAAGTACTTGCTTCGTTTTTGCTTCTTGTGTGATAACAGGTGCAAGGCCATCACTGTTCCATTTGACTTGCTTTAACCAAGACATTACAACCGAACCTCGATGCCTTGGTTTGCCATTTGTTGTTTAGCTTCTTTAACGGTATGTTCGCCAAAATGGAAAATACTGGCAGCCAATACTGCATCAGCACGACCAATTTTTACACCATCAGTTAAATCTTGTAGTTCACCGACACCGCCTGATGCAATAACGGGTACGGCGACAGCATCACTAACTGTGCGGGTAAGCTCTAGATCAAAACCTGATTTAGTGCCATCTTTATCCATGCTGGTAAGTAACAGTTCACCGGCACCAAAATCGACCATCTTTTTGGCCCATTCTATGGCATCAATACCTGTTGCTTTACGACCGCCATGGGTAAATATTTCCCAGCGAGCAGGTTCACCCTCAGTTGAAACTCGTTTAGCATCGATAGCGACAACGATGCATTGCGAGCCAAATTTTTCAGTAGCCTCACGTACAAATTCAGGATTTGTTACGGCTGCAGAATTGATTCCCACCTTATCCGCGCCGGCATTTAGCATGCGACGAATATCTTCAACGGTTCGAATACCGCCACCTACTGTTAAAGGAATAAATACTTGGCTGGCAACAGCTTCAACAACATGTTCCATGGTGTCACGGTTATCATGTGTTGCCCTAATATCCAAAAAGGTAATTTCATCAGCACCTTGTTCGTTATAGCGTTTGGCTACTTCGACAGGATCACCGGCATCACGGATATCAACAAACTGCACGCCTTTGACCACGCGACCATTATCAACGTCGAGGCAGGGAATAATGCGCTTGGCTAAGCACATATTATGAATAGTCCTGAGGAGGGTTAAGGCGATCAGCTAAGGCTTGTCCTTCAGCTAGATCAATGGTGCCTTCATAGATTGCTCGACCAACAATAGCACCCATAACACCTTCGCTTTCGTAATGGCATAAGGCTTTAACATCGTTGTAATCGGTAACACCACCAGAAGCAATGACCGGAATGTTGATTGCGCGAGCTAAATCACGCGTTGATTCTAAGTTGACACCTTGCATCATGCCGTCACGGCTAATATCTGTGTATATGATTGCTTCAACACCATCTTGTTCAAAGTGCTTGGCCATATCTGTCACATCATGATGCGATAGTTTTGACCAGCCATCAATAGCCACTTTGCCATCTTTAGCATCAAGTCCAACAATAATGTGGCCTGGAAATTCAGCACAAACATCACCAACAAAATGTGGAGCATTAACGGCTTTGGTGCCGATAATAACGTAGCGAACGCCAGCTTCTAAGTAAGTCTGAATTGTATCTTCATCACGAATACCGCCGCCAATTTGAACATCAAGATCAGGAAATTCTTTGCATATATCGTGGATAATACCGGCGTTTACTGGCTTGCCTGCAAAGGCGCCATCAAGATCAACCATATGCAGGCGTTTTGCACCTGCTTCAACCCACTTACGGGCGACAGCAACAGGATCTTCTGAAAAGACAGTGTTGTCATCCATGCGTCCCTGACGCAATCGAACACAGTGACCTTCTTTAAGATCAATGGCAGGGATTAACAACATAATAATTCTCCATTAGTAACATGATTATTGTTCACGGTTGACCATTCCAATTCACAAAGTTTTTTAGTAACTGTAAACCAGCATTATGACTCTTTTCTGGGTGGAACTGTACTGCAAAAATATTATCTTTATAGATAGCTGATGAAAATTCAGCGGGGTATTCCGTTGTAGCAGCTATAACTGACTGCTCATCAGGATCAACATAATAGCTGTGCACAAAATAAAACCGACTATCTTGATCAATATTTTCCCATAATGGATGAGCACATGTTTGATGTACTTGATTCCAGCCCATATGTGGAACCTTCATGTGAAGTGAGGCTTCAATATCAAAATGGTGGACATTACCCGCAAAAATATTTAGGCCATCCACACCATTATTCTCATCACTATGAGTTAGTAATAATTGCATGCCGATACAAATACCTAAAAAAGGTTTTTCTGCGGCTACTTGTTTAATAACATCTGTTAGGCCAAGGCGCTGGACTTCTGCAAGGCATGCACGAATTGCTCCTTGGCCGGGAAAAACGATATGGCTAGCACTTAGAATGCGCTCTGGATCTGCGGTGACTTCGACCGGAATTCCATTGGAGACCGTTTCCAATGCTTTCGATACCGAGCGCAAATTGCCCATGCCATAATCAATAACTGCTATATGTTGCATAAAAACCCTGTTAAAAAGACTGCGTACTATTT
>WTAY01000077.1 GCA_013139345.1 Methylophaga sp.
GACTGCAATAGGGTTTGCTATCACCTTTTAGCTTAGCGGATAAGTCAATATCTTCCATCAATGCAATATCGGCATAACCTCCGACTTGATCGAAGACATCTTTTTTTACAAATATCGCTTGATCGCCCGTAGCGATCCCCGTCCAACGAGAACGTTTATTCATCAGCCAAGCCACAATCGTTAGCATTTTATGCTGTCCAAAGAGCGAGATATCAAATCGCCCCCAGCTATAACCTTTATCTATCGCTTGCTGAATATTTTCGACAGCATCATTAGGTAAATAGGTATCTGCATGCAGAAATAAGACAATCGGCGCTCCGGCCATCGCAGCCCCCACATTCATCTGAATAGCTCGCCCTTTATCTGATGTAATCACATCATCGACAAAAGGTTCGACTACTTTAACTGTTTCATCATGACTACCACCATCCACTACAATGAGCTCACATTGAGGTCTCAAAGACTGAAGTTTAGTCAGAAAAGTAATAATTCCCACCTCTTCATTTAAGGTGGGAATAATAATGCTTATCTCGGCCATGACGGTTAACTAACAGCAGTCTGTTTCGTCACCACAACATTCACTTGAGCCACTATGTGTGCCACCTTTCGTTTCACTTGCAGGACGAATAGTGCCCGCTGGTGCACACCATGATGTGGGCTCTTTTAGGGTCTTAGGCGTAATACTAATAAAGTCATCACCATATACACCTTGAGTCATTAGCTCGAACGAGCGTGCACAGGTTGCAATACGTTGGCCTCGTGGATACACATGCCCTTCATCATCATAAACTTCAGAATATGGACCACGATAAATGACGGCATGACCCACATCTAAACAAGGCTCAGCTTTAGGTTTGGTCGCAGTAATTGTCACCGAACGAAATTCAATACCTTCAACCACTTGCCAAGGTTCGCTTTCCCATTTGTCATAGGCTACCGCTACAAAGCCCGCTTTAACAAAATCATCTAACATTTCTTGTTCTTGTAAGGCTCCAGAAATACAGCCACTCCATAGCGTCGAATCATCTTTAAGATGTTGCGGCACAGTTTCATCACTAACAATATCTGAAATAGCGACACGACCACCGGGCTTAACGACACGGAAGATCTCATCGATCATCTTTGCTTTATCACTATCCTGAACAAGGTTTAACACACAGTTAGAAACAACAAGGTCGACCGTATTATCTTCAATCAAAGGGTGTGTTTGCGTTTGTTTCTGCTGCCATGTTTGATGTCGTAGTAAACTTTCAGCGTTACTAATTGGGTGTTCAGCCAAATGCTGGTCAACTGCATCTAAATCAACTGCTAAGTCTTGGATTAAGCCTTTAACAAACTCGACTTTATCACCACCTAGCTTTTCCGCCATCTCTGCTTGATATTTGCGAGCTAGAGCCAACATATCATCATTCATATCAATGCCGATGACCTTACCCTTTTCACCCACTAACTGAGCAGCCATATAACAAATCTTGCCAGAACCCGCACCAAGATCAAGTACAACATCACCGTCCCTTACATAACGAGAAGGATCACCGCAACCATAATCTTTATCAATAATTTCTTGTGGCAGTAACTTTAATAAACTCGCATCATAATCAACAGGACAACAAAGATCAGCTTGTCTTTCTTCTGCACCTTCTGAATAACGATCTAATACACTGTGTTCTAATTCCATCTTTGTTCCTTAAATTCATATTTTTGAATATCACTCTGCACTCTATTATGCTCCCATAGGCTATGAAGACCAGTGGTTAGCCATAAAAACTATCTTCCGATAATAATAATCGAATAATTTCCAATCTATCTCACATTAATGACAAGAAAATTGAGTGCTAAACCCCATCATCATATTGTATAAAAGCATTTCCAGTGTTGTAAGGATAATCAATGAACACCCACTCAATTTTACCCGCATACTCCTGCTCTAATAAAATACACTACTCAAGCTTCCGTCGCTTACCCTGGCCAATCCACGTCAGTTCAAGTGTTTTTCATAAATACTCATTTAATCTAATTACACAGCAATTTCATTATCAGATTAAAACCCATAACTAATATTGAAATAGAGAAGATGGAAACCAAAACCATATAAAACATCAGCATTGATTTTGTTTTAGAAAAGCGCTTTAAAATTAACTTTTTATCTGGTTCAATTTCATCATTTATCAAACCAGAATTAGCAATAAGGCTGTCAAAATGAATTTCAACACTGCCTTTAATGTATTTAACATTATCCAAAATCTGTTTGATTGAAAAAAGGCTAAATAAAGACCATATAAGAATCAGAGTTAGCACTGCCACAAGTGGAAACACTTGAGTTTCGAACTTTGTGATTAGGTAAATATACACGCCAAATTGTATTGGTAACGCACCTACATTTAGTAGAAATGATGATAAATCAGCTTGGTATTCTTTTAAGTATGATTCTGTTTCTTTATCAAGTTCAGCTTTAAAAATATCAAAAGAAAACTTATTTTTGTATAACTCAAACTCTCTTTTAGAACTTTCATATATTCGACTGATTGAACTCAAACTATTTGTGTATCTTAATTCAATATTATCAATGTCTTGAGCTATTTTTAAAAAGTTATCTCGAAAAAAACCAGAAAATTCTTTGTTATTTTCTAAGCTGTTTTTAATTGCAGTAAACTGATCTTTTAGGGTGTTTTCTTTATCAAAGAAACTACTTGTTTCACGAGCATACCCAACTTCAACTTTACCCATACACTCAGACAAAAAAATTAATCGATTTGAAAGCTCATCATCATAAGAAGAAATTTCATTATCTATAATTAATGATTTAAATTTATGCCAGTGAAGAATGTTTTCAAAGAAAACAGGATTGTTAGAAGCATTTTTTTGATAAATAAGTTGTTCTTCAAAGATCAGAATAGGTTTATCAAAATAATCGCATTCAAGATCCTTTATTGCATCTAACTTTGTTTTGTACATTCGAACATCTTGATTCGAAAGGTCAATGTAAATCCCTTCTGATTGCCTCTCATACCTAATCTAAGAGGCATCAAGGATAGCTGTGTTCTTGTTTAAATCACTAGATAATAAAGTAAATTTATCTAGTGATGAATCTTGCAGAACAGCTAACAACCCCAATAATTCATTTAGGTTATTCATAGCCATTAGCTATCTAATCGTTCACGTAATTGAGCTGCTAGAGCTTCTGATTTAATAATAATTGACTTACCATCTTTAGATATTGTAATTCCATTATTTCCAGAAAAACTCGCTCTATCTGCTGTTAACTCTATATCGCCAGCTTTTACTGAAATCTTATAAAACCTATCTCGGTTCTTTTTACTTAATTTAAATTCTCCATCTATATCAATATTATTATCATAGCAATATTTTGTGATTGTATTTTCATCATCATATAAATGCTTACTTAAATCAATTAGAGTAATTGTTTTACTACCTCGGATTTTAGCATAATCAAATATCTTCTTTTTAAACTCATCTCGAGAGCTAACATCAGCAGGAAGAGCAATATTATTTGAAAGCTCATAAAGAGCATCTGCATCTTTTGTCTCTTGCTTGGCATCATCCAATCCTATCCAATTATCAAAAAACTTGGAAATATCTGTTGTTCCTCATTGATAATGAAATATAACGGTCTTGATTATTAGCATCATTTAAAATAGTTAAGTTTATTCTAGCTCCCATTGCAAAGTGCACAGAATCTAAATATTCTGTGGCGTTAATATCCCATGCTTGCTTTCCATTATTATTTGTCTGTTTTAGAATTTCACTTTTAGTATTTCTAACGATGAACACAGCAAAAAATTCATCTTCAATGATGTAACGACAAAATATTAAATACCCTCCTTTAGCAGGAGCAACATTCTTTATTTCATTTTTTAGCTTTGTAGTAAGTGGTTTTGAAACGTTCAACACATCAAATTGAGAGAAATTAGAAATAACACTTTTGAACCCACCTTCAGAAAACTTAGCCCTTTTTAATGTCTTTTTTTGAAAAGACTGATCTAATTTTTCAATAATTCCTGAACATGCATCTTTGTCCATATATTGCTCAGTGATATATTCTTCTGCCTCCATCACTTTATTTAACTTCTTTATTTCATGAATAACTACAGATTTTAGTTTCATTATTACTTCCCTTTATTTTTTACAGCTGTTCCATCAACAAGTTTAATTAAAGACTCTAACTCTTTATCTTCCGACAATGCTTCATTATCTAAGCGCTGGTTCTGAAATTGCTCATATTCTTGTTCTGCCAATTGCTTTGCCATTTGATGAGATATTTTACCCGCATGCTCTAAGATATCACGGTCATTTAAGGTTAAGAAACCATCTAGTTTTTTCAGCCAATCCGCCATTGTCATGCTGATTCGACGCATGGCTTGGCCTTCGGCAAAGATAAGGTATTGTTCGACTAGGTTATTGAGGCTTTTAAGCTCTTCTTCATTAAGGTAGTTTTTAGCAATAGCAACATCTTGTTTTCTCACTTTGTCACCGCGCCAATTAGTTAAGCCCATATTGTCTTGTTGACTGTTAGCACGTTGGTGAATTATTTCAGCAGCGGTATTGCCTGTAATCGCCCAATGTATTTTGTTTTGTACTGTTTTAAAAAAGTTAAGGCTGGTTTCTAGTGTGGGATCATAATCAACACTGGTGGCGTAAATTTCGGTGATTTTTTGATAGAAACGTTTTTCACTGGTGCGAATATCTTGAATACGGCGAGTGAGCTCTTCAAAATAATCAAAGGGTTGGTCGGGATTTTTTAGGCGTTCATCATCTAACACAAAGCCTTTAACAATATATTCTCGTAGTTGTTGGGTTGCCCATTGACGAAAACGTGTAGCTGTTGTGCTTTGCACACGATAACCGACGGAGATTATGGCATCTAAATTATAATGTTTGAGTTTACGATTAACCTGCCGAGGCCCTTCTTGACGAACTACCGAGTAATCCTCGGTAGTTGCTTTTTCATCCAGCTCACTTTCACGATAAATATTTTTTAAATGTAAACTGATATTGTCTGTTGATGTTTGAAACAATTCAGCCATTAGGCTTTGTGTTAACCAAACGGTTTCATCTTGGAACCGTACATCTAACCGTGTTTCACCATTTTCGGTTTGGTAAATAATAAATTGTGATGGGTTACTTTCTTGCTCAGCCATCAGTGCACACTCCATTTCATACTGAATCGTGTTTTTTCTTCCATTTTCTTTGTTAACCCTTGCTCGATACTGCTGTTCATGTCTTGATGGAGCATCAATTTCATCTTGTTTATCAAATAATTGACGACGCTCTTTGTTTCTTTGTAATTGTAATTTCTTTTGTTATTTTTGAAGGTTTAATTTTTCTTTTCATGTTGAGGGCTAGTTTGGCATTTTTTCGTATCTAACGTACTTCTTTATCTAATTCTTTTATATACCTCTTGAAGGTCACATATCCCCAAGTATTAAATTTGATCATTTCTTCACCAAATGAAGGTGGCATTTCTTGTGTTTATTTCATAAACATCACTCTGGACTTGCTAACGTCATATTTTTCATTAACTTGTGATTGTATAGTACCCCCAGAAATTCAGACAATAAATAAAGCTACCTTACTTCCATCGTCATATTATGAAGCACAAGTTGGAGTATAAAAATGAGCAGAGCTACATAGCCTATACTGTCTTTATGACAGTGCTCCACCACAACTACTGCCCTGTCCCGCTGTGCAGCCATAACAGTGTTGTCTTGTAGCAATGTCAGTATCGGTGAGCTCTCTCATCATCAAGTCAGTAATATGTATTTGTTTCGCACTATCAGCTAAGGGTAAATCAAGCATTTGATTAAAGTCACAATCATACGCATATCCCTGCCAATCAATACTAATAGTATTAAGGCACATGACTTGTTCTAACGTATTTTCATTGTAACTGTCTATTAATAATTGCATATAGTCATCGAAGCAGCCTTTGCTGATAAGGGTGCTACCAAACCGGTTAATGGGCATATTGGTAATGGTATATAGATTATTAAATACAATGCCATACTGTTGCTGTAAATGTGTTTTATAACTGGCTTCAAGTGCGTGTTGTGCAGGAGGTAAACTAGCCCCTTGTGGGTTAAAGACAAGATCTAATATCAAATTGCTTTCAGCTTGGCCATAACCTAAGTCATTTAATCGTTTTAATGCTGCTAAACTTTTTTGAAAGGTGCCGTTACCACGCTGTTTATCAACATTTTCTTCTAAATAACACGGTAAGGAAGCCACCACTGTCACCCTATGCTCTGCAAGAAACTCAGCTAAATCTTCATACCCATCTTCTTCTAGGATTACTAAATTACAACGGTCAATAAGGGTAATGCCTAATTCCGTTGCTTGTTGGACTAGATACTTAAAATGAGGATTCATTTCAGGAGCACCGCCCGTTAAATCAAGCGTCTTTACTCCTGTCTTTTTCGCAAGTTCTAATACTAAGTTTATCGTCTCTTTAGACATTAGTTCAGTACGTTTCGGTCCTGCATTCACATGACAATGTAGACAAGATAAATTGCAAAGATAGCCCAAGTTAAGCTGAATAACGTCAAGACTTTTTCGTGATAACTGAGGAAAAGTAGAATTGTCTAGGTAACTTAATGTTTCATGCATAATTATTGGTTTGCTTCTTCTGCAAGCGCTCTATGTTTACGGATTCGCATTATCGTAGTTGTAATCAACGCAAGAATACCGATTAATACAAAAGAAAGTATCACCTCAGTATTAAATAATTCAGCCATAGAATTTACAGTCGATAAAGATTGGCCCAAGTTCACCAATACAAAACTTACAGGAAACATGCCCAAATAAGTACCAATCACATATTGTTTAGTATTTATCGGACTAAATGCAAACGTCATATTAACAAACCAGAATGGAAAGAGTGGCACAGCACGCATAAACAAGAGATAACTAAAGGCATCATCATGAAGTTTTGCCATAATGTTTTTTGTTGATTCCATTTTCTCTAAACGGCTTCTAGCCCAGTCAGCAATAAG
>WTAY01000207.1 GCA_013139345.1 Methylophaga sp.
GCTCTTCTGTGTGGGAGTATTCTATCGTTATAAAATACATCACATAATTCACTTACTGTTTTAGGTGTGTTGGACTTTTCTGTATGTAATTCTCCAGCATCCAGTTTTAATTTAGCTGTTTCTAATGCTTTACGTGCGGCTGATAAAGTTAGCTGATCGTCACCATTGCCATATCTACCAAACGTCATCATTCTGCGTTTATTCGTTTCTGGCTCTTTGTAGTACCAAGTAAATGACTTTTTTCCTGAGTTACCAACACGAATACATAAGCCTGGACATGCTTTGTCAGACACTTCGTATTGTTTGCCTAGCGGTTTTAAATGTTTGATGAAAGCATCGGTTAAGCCTTTAGGCGGTGCTATAATCTTATCTGCCATGTTGATACCTCTTATTTATCAATAATGGTTAGGCCTGATTGTGTTGGTAGCACGTCAGGCTTTTTTGTTTCTAGCTGAAATGACTTGTGCTGAAATCTACACAGCCCTTGTATTTTCGGGATTTTGTTGAAAATTCTAGCTGAAAAACTAGCTGAAAACAGGTCATGAAATTGAGTGAAACTAGATGATAATGCTTTTTACTTAAATGAGCAATTAATCTAGCAAACATAGGTGTTTGAAAGGTGTTTTTGATGCTCATTGAAACAGGGTGAAAAGTGCTTTCGATACTTTGACATGGTAGGGGTCGGTGATTCGAATTCACTCGTGCCTACCATCTAAACGCTTGTTTTAGATGGTAAAAGCAAAGGAAAAGCAATATTATCATTTGCTAATTCCCAAAACTTTCCCAAAACGATTGCTGATTTTGCTGATTTTAGACGGCTTCAACCGTCGTCCATTCTTGCCCCTCTAAATAATGCCGCGTAGGGTTTGTATTTGTTTGATCGTCCAGCTTTGTTGTTTGCGTAAATGCTCACCCAAGCTCAATAATTCGTGAAAAGTGGGGAGGGGGATCGACATCATCAAATAGCCCTGTAATTGCTCAGGTAGTTCTATTTGTTTTGAGGTAGCCCATCCAATAATGACTTTAGGCTCATAGCTATACTCATTTCCGCTGTAGCCCCTAAATGTAAGGATGCCATGCTTTAATTTTCCTGCTAATTGTGAAGCTTTGAGTAAATCATTAATTTTTTTATTTTATTTTCTGGGTCATAGGGGTGGCCGTTTATATCAGGGTCAAACCCTGATAATAAATAACTGGCCTCATGAATACTCCAAATATCCTTGCGCAAATAATGATTATAATCCATGCCCTAACCCGCCTTTATAAAGTTAATTACATTCTCTTGTGGATTCACCTGTAGCATAAAAAATTGCTCCCAGCGTTCCAAGGCTTCACGCCTTTCATCTAGGTAGGTGTTTTTGTTGTAGCGTGCTTTTTAGGTAAAAAAATACCTGCACGTAGCAGGCATTATTTAAAATTTATGGTCTATTTTGGCAGCTTTCATAATGGCATTAGCGGTATGCCTAGATTTGCAATTATGATTAACTGTAATGGAGTTGCAGCCACTTTTCCCCCAGTATTCATGAGAGCCTTTGCCGTGTCGCAATAATTGCCAGCCGTGTTCCGTTAAAATGGCTTTAACCTGTTTTTCGTACCCATTCATGCTGTCGCTATGCGGTCAGTTAGCACTACATCAGTATGCATGTTGTTTTTAGAATTGCTTAACTCTGATAGCGTGGCTATTGCTTCCTTGATTTCGCTTTGTAGCTCTTCATAGCTTGCCGCTTCGACGACTAAGCCTTGAATATCTTTGCTAGTTGCAACAAATACATCTGCTTCTTTATCGTGTATAAAATCAATACGGATAATAAGCTTTATCCCAAGTGCTGAGAAAAAATTAGCTAATGGGTAGCTGATAGGATAATTCATATTATTAGCTCCAATAATAACCGCTTATGCAGTTTTTTATGGTTTCATTATAACTTGCCATCTTGTGCTATAGCAATTGATAGAAACTCTTAGAAACACCTTTATTCGCTGGTTGTAATTTATCCCGCCTTTATAAAGTTAATCACATTTTCTTGTGGGTTTACCTGTAGCATCAAAAACTGTTCCCAGCGCTCCAAGGCTTCACGCCTTTCATCTAGGTAGGTGTTTTTGTTATACGTGGCATTAATCGCGCCTAGCGAGTGATTAAGGCACTTTTCCGCTATGTGTGGCGGTATGTTGAGCTGTTCTAAATGAGTGCGTACAGTACGCCTAAAATCGTGCGGCCTTACCCGTTCAATATCTAACGCGCCCATTTCAAAGAGCCTACGCATAGCGCGGCCTAAAGTCTTATCTGATAATTGCCCCTTTAATCCACAAAATACATAAATGGGGTCGATGTCTTGAAGTTCAGCAATTAGCCTTATGGCTTCATTATTTAAGTGGACTGTCCAAGCCTGTAAGGTTTTTGTGTCCTCTTTAGGAATAAACCACCGCTGAAAATCAGGGAAACGGGGCTTATCGAAGTGATGATTTTTAGTCCCTGATAGGCGACAGGGCAATTCGCTGATTCGACGTGTGCTAGCAGCACGCGAGAGGAGCAAGAATTGCATTCCGAATAGTCGTCCAGCCATTTGAGGTAGCCATGACGGAGCGGCTTTTGTGCGAAGTCGTTGCGCATCCCCAATTCGCTGCGTATGTAAATGAATTCAGGCGACAGGAGTCCCTGAATTTCGTGAGGTAGCAATGGCGCGCCTAAACACTGTGGTTAACATTCTGGGTAAAAATAATTTTAGGGTAGGGGGCAGTTTTAAACTGCTGTAAGTTTACTGGCAAGCATTGTCTGTTTTTCATCTTTCTGACAATACCCCAATCATTAGTAAACTAGACTAATCAATATACTTCCCATAACCTGAAATCTTAGGTTCTAGCTGTTAAAAATGTATTTTCTTTACCCAACGACTCTAAAATAAAAATAGCTTTATCAAAAAGTCCTGAAAATTATCACCAGCATTGATCTTCAGGGATTATCAATTTATAAGTTTAGTGTTTGCAATAACTTATTTCCGTTGTCGCGGTTCTTGAGCTTGTAACGCTAGACTGTAAATCACTGGAAATACTAATAAACTTAACATTAATACCGTGACCATTCCCCCCAACACAGGTACAGCAATGCGCTGTGTGACATCGGCTCCTGCACCTGTTGCCCACATAATGGGTAATAGGCCAAGCATAGTCGTAAAGGCGGTGATTGCTACAGGACGGACACGCTGAGCGGTCGCACTTTCAACAGATATTTTGATGTCCTGAACTGTTAGCGGTGCTTGTTTTTGTTTTCTAAGTCGAGAAATTTCAATATCAATGAAGTTTAGTACCATTACGCCAGTTTCAGCGGCTGTCCCCGCTAAAGCGATAAAGCCAACATAAACGGCCACCGATAAATTAAAATCGTACCAGTAAATCATCCAGATGCCACCAATTAAACC
>WTAY01000225.1 GCA_013139345.1 Methylophaga sp.
TAGCTTGCCTGAATATTCTAACAAGCGAGCATCAGTAGATTTTCAATTAAATAATGATGCCATTGAGATAACTATTAAAGATCAAGGCGAAGGCTTTGATTGGCAGAATTATATGGACTTTGACCCAAGTCGCGTGATGGACAATCATGGTCGCGGAATTGCTATTGCCAATAAAATGAGTTTTAGCTTTGTTGAATATAGAGGCTGTGGCAATGAAGTCATGGCTAAATTAAAATTGAATACCTAAACTACTTGAAGATTGCATCATTCAGTAATATCAAGAAACCATACTATTCTAGCTAGAAATAGCCTTAAGCGGACTTTATTGCTAGAATTTATACTTAACAAACGTTTGATTTTATTACAGTCGGGGCATGGCGCAGTCTGCTAGCGCACTTGTCTGGGGGACAAGGGGTCGCAAGTTCGAATCTTGCTGTTCCGACCAATAAAATTGATGAACGTTATTAGTTGTTATTAAGCAGTAAGGATATTTCTTTGACAAAAATACAGGCCCCAAATGGCCTTAGCGGTGAAGCATCGTCTTTCTATGATCAGGATATAGCCACTATGCCTGATATAGATTTTACATCTTCAGATTCTGTTCAGTATTTGCGTGATGCAGTAAATGAAATATGGGGTAGCTTATGTCAACAAATCCCTTATGACTATAGTTTCGATGCCATTACGATAAATAATATTAACTGTTATCAGGTAGACCCTCCTGAGGTAGAGAATGAGGAGGTGCTGATTATCTATATTCATGGCGGCAGTTATATAGTTGGACACCCGACACTGTGTAAAAACATGCCTGTTTCTATCGCCCATGAAAGCGGTATTCGAGTCGTGAGTGTTGAATATCGTTTAGGGCCTGAGCATCCATTTCCCGCAGCCATTGATGATGTTCTAGATGTTATTAAGGGGCTTCAGAACCATTTTGGTAAAAATGTGCGATATGCTCTGATGGGGCATTCATCGGGTGGTGGCTTGGCACTTATCTCGGCACTTCACGCGAAGAATAAAAATCTGTTAGAACCCATCGCGATGGCGCTTATTTCACCATGGATCGATCTTGAGCTACAAGGTGATTCTATGCTGACGTTGGAAGCATTTGATACCAACCCTCCTACACGAGACTGGTTCTATCAATCCGTAGAAGCCTTTATTGGTCAATACCAACGAACAGAGCCTGCTATCTCTCCTCTTAATGATGATGTGTCTGGTTTATGCCCAATATATATTCAGCAGGGCGGGCGAGATCGCTTACTTAGTGATGCAACACGGCTTAACCGACGTTTATTAAATGCCGGTGTAAATTCTACATTAGATATCTGGGATGGGCTTTGGCATGCATTCCAAATGATGCCACTATTACCTGAAGCGCAACAGGCAAATCAGGCAACTGCATCTTTTCTCCGTGCGACTCTAACTAAAGCATAATCATAACAATGGATAAGCAATTAGGCCTTAATGACCTCATTCGCAGAATATATAAAACGGCGATGGATCCCAATGAGTGGCAAGAGTTAGCACCTATTTTAGCTGATAATTTTAAAACATCTGTTGTCGCACGTTTAGAACAGAACTTGATAACAGGTGAAGGGAAAGGCTATCAGTCTCTTGGCTTGGATCGACAGGACATAGAAAATTACGAAAGTTATTATGGCCCTCGTAGTGTGTTATTCCGCGATAGCATTAGCAATAGCCGAGAAGGTGCTATCTTTACAGATCAAATGGCCGCTAATTATGATGATTATATTAGCAGTGAAACATATCATGACTTTATCAAGAAGATTCAGGCCGAACATGCAATATGCATGGTTACCGAACGTAGCAGTGAGGTGTTGAGCTACCTTCTCCTTAGGCGTTCAGAAAAAGTAAGTTTTTATACCAAAGAGGAAGTGGAATTCTCCAATTTATTAATGCCTCATTTAATTCAAGCAACTCAGATAGCACGTGAAATGGGGCGTAAAGAAGTGTTGGCTCAAGCTTTTGAACAGAGTTTTGATCGGCTTGCTGCGGGAGTCATTATTATTAATCAAGATAATCATGTTGTGTTTGCCAACCAAGCAGCAGAGCAGATTTTTAGCCGAGATGATGGCTTACGAGTAACGGGTAAAAAGCTAAGAGCCACAGAGCCAAATAATGACGCATCATTAACTACATCTATTCAAAAAGTGTTTAATCTTGTGGATGGAGAATCATTTAAAGCCACCAAACCATTATTAATTACGCGAAAAGAACTGGCTCGGCCTTACCAAGTTTCACTGATGCCCTTAATTCAAGAGACATTGGCTGTTCATGAAAGTTGTCAGCTGGTGTTAGCCATTGTTAACGATCCCGATAGACAGGTCGTGAGTAGTGAGCAAATGCTCGCTACGATGTATCAGCTTACACTTGCTGAGGCACGTGTTGTGCAATCTTTATGTAATGGCCTTAGCGTGACAGACATTGCTGTACTTCTTAATAGTAATGATAATGCGGTTCGCTTTCATATTAAAAATGTTTTTCAGAAATTGCATGTAAAACGTCAAAGTGAATTAGTCAGTCTTATTTTGAAAGGCCCATTTTCTGTATTATTTAATGGGGTTAGTGTTTGTGAAAGGTCTTAACACTATGATTATAGTGCAGAATGAGAGTGATGATTTTCCGTGTCAATAAACGAGCAAGCAACTCTCAATGAGTTAATTCGCAGAATATATCACACCGTTATAAAGCCCGAAGAAGGGAATGAATTACTCGCTACCTTGGCTGAAACGTTTAAAAGTCCCGTGGTTGTTCAGATGGAGCAAAGTGCACATACAGGTGAAGGACAGGGGATTCAAGGGCTTGGCCTTGATTCACAGATGAAAAAAGAATATCAAGAATATTATGGGCAGCGTAGCGTTTTATTTCGAGATATTGCAGATAACTATCAACAGGGTACTGTTTTTCATGATCAAATGGCCTCAAATTATGGGGAGTATTTGAGTAGTGAGGCGTACCACGACTTCTTTAAGAAAAATAAAATTGAAAATATACTGAGTTTAGTGACGAGTAACCATCAGGACTTGGTGACGGCTGTTATTTTTCGACGTTCGGAGAAAGTAGGCTTTTACAGTAAAGATGAAATAGCACTAGCTCAATTATTGATTCCGCATATTGTCCAGTCAACACAGATGTCCTATAAAATAGGTCAAAAAGAAGTATTGTCTAATGCCTTTGAACAGAGTTTTGATAGGCTTTCGGTTGGTGTCATTATTATGAACCAATATAGTCATATTGTGTTTGCTAACCAAGCTGCAGAACAGGTTTTCAGCCGAGATGATGGCTTGAGTATGAAGGGTAAAAAACTAAAGGCTACAGAGCAAAATAACAATGCCTCATTAACTGCATCTATTAAAAAGATGTTTACTCTGATGGATGGAGACACGCTTAATGCTGTTAAGCCATTCTTAATTACACGTAAGCATTTAGCCCGACCGTATCAAGTTTCACTGATGCCCTTAATTCAAGAGACTTCGCCTGTGCATGAAAGTAGCCAACTTGTACTGGCGATTATCAACGATCCAGATAGTCAGACCGTCAGTAGTGAACAAATGCTTGCAGCGGTGTATCAGCTCACACTTGCTGAGGCACGGGTTGTTCATGCTTTATGCAACGGTCTTAGTGTTTCAGACATCGCGGTGGCTGTTAGCTCCACTGATAATACGGTTCGGTTTCATATCAAAAATGTTTTTCAGAAATTACATGTGAAACGTCAAAGTGAATTAGTCAGTCTTATATTAAAAGGCCCTCTTTCTTTTTTGACCACTACAAGCCATAGTCAATGAAACTGTAGATAAATTATGGTTTTTTGTGTCTTTTTGACAGTTTGTATCAACACGCATCTTAATTTTATCTCCTCACCCCAGCCCTCTCCAACAGGAGAGGGAGCTTTAGCCCCTTCTCCCTTGAGGGAGAAGGTTGGGATGAGGGTGACAACCTCAAAAAAGCTAAAATCAGAACGAATCAGCACAAGAACCCCAACCATTAATCGCGTAGTATACTTTGCGCCGAATATCCACACGTTGAATGATTACGGGTATATACCCTAAGTCTGTGAATTGCAAGTGAAGAACACCCTAAAAGCAGGGGGTAAACATAATGAAAAACTCTCTTACTACCCATATAGGTAGTGGCAAGTGATTTAGCTACACGTACACTGATTTCATACAATTTATTTTAATGATTTGAGTGTAATTTATAAATGGCTAAAGAGTGTAATTATCGCCTTGAACAA
>WTAY01000243.1 GCA_013139345.1 Methylophaga sp.
AGATGGTTGTTTTAAATGTAGGAAAATCAGGAAGCGGTTTATCTTTAGGCCATAATGAAGAAGGTCGAAGAATATATTTTTCTTCACCTGTTTTCATATTCCAAAAATGAGTTTGACCATTACCTGCGCCAGTTAAAACATAGCCACCTTTCGGATAAAACCCAACGATATTGACCGAATTCTCATGCTTCCAACTACGAATCTGTTCACCTGTTTCCAACTTCCACAATC
This sequence comes from Methylophaga sp., assembly GCA_013139345.1. Lineage (GTDB taxonomy): Bacteria > Pseudomonadota > Gammaproteobacteria > Nitrosococcales > Methylophagaceae. The sequence goes on from WTAY01000243.1 coordinate 232, forward strand.
GAGCTGTTTGGTCATCACCACCAGTCAAAGCATACTTGCCACTAGGTGACAAGGCTACGGTATTTATAAGTTGATTAATCGGTGAATTTACGGCTTTACCATCATGCTCAAGTATTTGTAACACTCGATTTTCAATCACATCGAAATAGATAACTGTTCGGTCATATAAAGCTAATAATACATAATCACCATGTTGAGATAAAGCAATTGCCTTGATTCTAACGGGAAAGGTCAATCGCATCATTGGCTCGCCTGTCGCCACTTCCCACAATACAATTACATCTTGTTCTACTATATCGACTTCATTCCTGAAAGATGCCTTCTCATCCGATACAATCCCTCCCTGCTCAACAGTAGCAGCTACTTTACCGTCAGCCGAGAAAGCAACGGCAGTTGTTGTGCCTACTTCTTTATTATTTTGCCACGTGTAAACAACCTTATTTTCTTCAATATCCCATAATCTTGCTGGCGAATCGGTATCCCCTACCAAGACATATTTTCCATTGGGAGAAAAGGCCGCGGCATAGCTACTTAATTCACTATGCGCCCACTGATTATCTGATTCACGCTCACTGGTACAGCCAACTAATAACAGCGTTATCAGCAATAGTTTAACAAGTCGAGTAATTGAAGAAAGGTTCATCATTATTATGACTTAGGCAGTGTCACACCTTCTTGCCCTTGATATTTACCACCACGATCGGCATAGGATGTTTCACACACTTCATCTGACTCAAAAAACAGCATTTGTGCCACACCTTCATTAGCGTATATTTTGGCAGGTAATGTTGTCGTATTTGAAAACTCTAATGTCACATAACCTTCCCATTCAGGTTCTAGGGGCGTGACATTAACGATGATACCGCAACGTGCATAGGTAGATTTCCCTAGGCAAATGGTTAAAACATTACGAGGAATTTTAAACTTCTCTACCGTACGCGCCAATGCAAATGAGTTCGGTGGAATAATACACACGTCAGAATTGACATCGACAAAGCTACCTTCATCAAAGTTTTTAGGATCAACAATCGCAGAGTTAATATTGGTAAATATTTTAAACTCGCTAGAACAACGAACATCATAGCCATAACTTGATGTACCGTAGGAAATCACTCGTCCATTTTCACCATCACGCACTTGACCCGCTTCAAAAGGCGAAATCATATCGTGCTCTTCCGCCATTCGACGGATCCATTTATCTGATTTTATGCTCATGCTTTTGCTCGTTAATCCTGAATAACCTTAATAATAACGTGATTTTACGTTAAATTGTAGAGTAAAAATTAGATTAGTCATTTTTGATAACAATGTTAGGGAAAGCCGATGAATAATCTTTACCCTGCTTCGCTAATCTTGCAGCAACGCGTAGTGCAATTGCACGGTAAGCTAATGCAATCTTTCCATCGGGATCTGCAACAACTGTGGGGTGTCCTTGATCGGCATCTTCGCGAATTTTAATATCTAACGGCAAATCACCAAGTAAATCGACATCATATTGCTTTGCCATTTTCTCACCGCCACCAGCACCAAAAATATGCTCTTCATGACCACATTCACTACACACATGCGTACTCATATTTTCAATTATGCCCATGACAGGCACGTTAACTTTTTCAAACATTTTTAATGCTTTACGCGCATCAAGTAATGAAATATCTTGCGGAGTAGTTACAATAACGGCACCACTAACAGGCACTTTTTGAGATAAGGTTAATTGAATATCACCCGTACCTGGTGGTAAATCAATAACAAGATAATCAAGGCCTGACCAATTCGTATCATTAAGCATTTGTTCTAATGCTTGAGTCACCATTGGGCCTCGCCAAATCATTGGTTCTTCTTCATCAATTAAAAAGCCGATAGACATACATTGAAGCCCATAGCTTTCAATAGGTTCAATACGTTTGCCATCTAATGATTCTGGACGTTGTGATGTGCCCAGCATACGAGGTTGACTTGGGCCATAAATATCAGCATCTAAAATACCAACTTTAGCGCCTTCAGCAGCTAATGCTAACGCTAAATTAACCGATGTTGTTGATTTGCCCACACCGCCTTTACCCGATGCCACAGCAATAATATTCTTAATGCCTTTAATGCCTTGCACACCCTGCTGTACTTTATGTTTAGTGACTTTTGAACTCACTGTAACGGCAATATTAGTTAGGTCAGTTTTTTGTTGAAGTAAGGCTTTTAAATCTGACTGAATTGTATCGAAAGACCCTTTTGCTGGATAACCTAAAGTCACAGCAACAGTTAATGATTCACCATCTAAATTAACGTCTACTTTTGCTTTAGATTCACCCAACGTCATTTGGGCAATAGAATCAGTGTAATCATTAATGATCTGTTCAATTTGAGATGGTTCTAGCATTGTTTCTCCAACATAAATAATAGGTGTCAGTAGCAATCCGACTAAATAACCGACTATTGTATACTGGCTTTAGCTTGGCTTCACCCATATAAGCTTTATGGTTATATTAAACCCGTTTAAGTGCAGCTTTATAAACAGCATTACGTTCGTGCTTTCCAACCGCTAACACCAACACAACAAGTTCATTATCTATCACCTGATACACCAATCGGTACCCTGCAGATTTCAGCTTAATCTTATAACAATTATCTGCACCTAATACTTTACTGCTCTCTAGTATTGGTTGCTCTAACCGCTCTACCAGCTTCTTTTTAAATTGATTTTTAACAACTGAGTCTAACTTTATCCATTCTTTATATGCTCGCTTATCAAAACGAAGCCTATAACTCATCCAAGGAAACCTCGATAGTCTCTCCACCCATTCGGCTATTAGCAATACTTGCTAATTCAACATCTTCAAGTCGATCAAATATCAGTTCCCACGCATCAGCAAGTATGCAATAAAACGCTGGTTTATTATGATTCAAAACTGCAACGGGAAACCCTTCACCACTTGAAACCGCGGCCATAGGATTTTTCTTTAACTCAGAAATACTCACTGAACTATCCGCTAAAATACTATTACTCATGATTAATGCCTACAATTAAAACCTGTATTAAGACCTAGTTATAGTCTTTTTCTTCCTGTAGGCCAATAGTGATTATCCTTGATACAACAACTTATTCATTGTTGTAATTGTGCTTACACTGATTTCTTTCGGGCATACACGTTCACATTCTCGGTAGTTACTACAGCCACCGAAACCTTGCTCATCCATTGCTGCTAATAGTTTTTCAGCGCGTTTTTTATCCATTTGGCCTTGAGGCAAGGTTGATAAGTGCGTCACTTTTGCAGCAACAAATAATGTTGCTGATGCATTTGGACATGCGGCAACACAGGCAGCACAGCCAATACATGTGGCTGAATCAAAAGCAGCATCTGACACTTCTTTCTCTATTGGAATTGTATTTGCTTCACCCGCTGATCCGGTACGAATCTCAATATAGCCCCCCGCCTGAATGATCTTTTCAAAGGGTGCTCTATCAACAATAAGATCTTTAATAATCGGAAAGGCTGTCGCTCGCCAAGGTTCAACCCATAGTTCGGCTTCATCAGCATAATCACGCATATACTGCTGGCATGTTGTGGTGCCTTGGTGTTTACCATGTGGCGTGCCATTGATAACTAAATTACATGAGCCACAAATACCTTCTCGACAATCAAAATCAAAAGCAATCGCTTCTTTATCACTTTCTATAAGCTGTTCGTTCAAGGCATCTAACATCTCTAAAAAAGAGGTATCTTCACTTACTTCAATCTCATGCTGTTCAAAATCACCTTTTGAATCCGCATTTTTTTGTCGCCAAATATGTAGTTTATAAATCATCGGTAATTTCTTGTCGTTGGTCTTACAAATTCGAAATCTAACTCTTCTTTATACAATACTGGCACACTCAAATTGCCACTATATTGCCATGCAGCAACATAGGAAAATTCTTCATCATGACGCTGAGCCTCACCATCATCCGTAATATGTTCTTCCCGTGCATGACAACCACAAGATTCCTCTCGGGTTAACGCATCAATACACATCAATTCTGCAAGTTCAAAGAAGTCAGCAATCCGCCCTGCTCGCTCCAATGTTTGATTTAAGGTTTCATCACTACCTGTTATTTTCACTTGTTGCCAGAACTGTTCTCTTAGCGCCTTAATATCTGCAATAGCGGCTTCTAAAACACTTTTCTCTCTCGCCATTCCACATGCATTCCAAATAATTTGGCCTAGCTTTCTATGGAATTCATCAGGTGTTTTTTGAGGGTCGGGAGTATTCATTAACTGCTTAATTCTATCTTTACAACTTTGTAATGCCTGCTCTTCTTCTGGATAGGTCTTGGTGATATCTAATGGTTTCTGTTGTGCTAAATAATTAGAGACTGTTGAAGGCAATATAAAATAACCATCGGCTAAACCTTGCATTAATGCACTGGCTCCCAAGCGATTCGCACCATGATCTGAGAAGTTGGCTTCACCACCAGCAAATAGTCCATCAATAGAAGTCATTAAATTATAATCAACCCAAAGTCCTCCCATCGTGTAATGCACAGCAGGATAAATACGCATTGGTGTTGTATAAGGATCTTCAGCCGCGATATGTGTATACATATCAAATAGATTGCCATATTTTTCACTAATAGCATCTAAACCATGGACTTTAATCGCATTGGCAAAGTCGAGATAAACACCAAGTTTTTTGCCATCAATCGCGTGACCTACACCACGACCATCATCACAGATCAACTTTACTGCTCGAGAAGCAATATCACGTGGCACTAAATTACCAAAAGCAGGATACATTCGCTCAAGAAAGTAATCACGATCATCTTCTGCAATCTCTTCAGGTTTCTTATCACAATCTTCTTTATTTTTAGGCGCCCAAATTCGACCATCATTACGTAAAGATTCACTCATTAATGTGAGTTTTGATTGGAGCTCACCCGCTTGAGGAATACAGGTTGGGTGGATTTGAGTAAAACTTGGATTAGCAAATAATGCACCTTGTTTATGTGCGCGCCATGCGGCAGAGGCATTACACCCTTTCGCATTGGTTGAAAGGTAAAACACATTACCGTAACCGCCGGTACACAATACAACAACATCCGCCATATGTGACTCAAGTTTACCCGTCACCAAGTCACGAGACACAATGCCTTTAGCCTTGCCATCAATGAGAATCAAATCTTGCATCTCACAACGTGAATGATGCGTAATAGTACCTTCATCAATCTGCTTACTCATTGCCTGATAAGCACCAATTAATAACTGCTGTCCGGTTTGACCTCGTGCATAAAATGTACGTGATACTTGTGCACCACCAAAAGACCGATTTGCAAGATAACCACTATATTCACGAGCAAAAGGTACGCCCTGTGCGACAGCTTGATCGATAATACTGGTGCTTAATTCAGCTAGGCGAAAAACATTGGATTCACGCGCTCGATAATCACCACCTTTAATCGTGTCATAGAATAAACGCCACACACTATCACCATCATTTTGATAGTTTTTAGCAGCATTAATGCCGCCTTGTGCCGCAATACTATGTGCTCGTCTGGGGCTATCTTGGAAACAAAATGTTTTAACGTTATAACCCATTTCTCCCAATGATGCAGCAGCGGCAGCACCTGCCAAGCCTGTCCCTACAACAATGATATTATATTTTTTCCGATTCGCAGGGCTGACTATTTTTAAGTCAAATTTATGTTGAGTCCATCTAGTCTCTAGACTTCCCTTCGGCGTATGACTATCTAACTCAAAATCACTCATGGCATCACAAAATAGATATAAAGAGGAATCAAAGCAAAACCACCTGTCAGAGCAAGTACACCACTCCAAACCAAGCCGTGATAAATCACTGATGTTTTACCCAAGGTTTGTAATACATTTGCGATTGAATGCTGCAAATGCATCGTTAGAACAAATAATCCTGCTAAGTAAAACAACACCATTATTTCTGACTGAAAAAGTTGTGTTACTTCACTATAAAGTTGTGATGTATCAAATAGTAATGTTTGAACAATATGAATAACAATGAAGCTTAATAAGAAGATGATACTGACAGTAACTAATGGGGCAGGTATTTTGAATTTATCGTGTTGTGCATAATCAATCGTACGGGCTTTGGCATTCACCTTACGAATTTTAACGGCTATTTTCACATGAATTGCAATTACAGCAATCATCAGTAATAACACTAGCCACCTAATCGGCCCACCATTGTAAATATCGTAAAACTGAGTGAAGATATTTTGCGAAAAAAAGCTTAAATTCGAAAGCATGTGAAAGATAAGATAAGCAGTCATTACAACCCCTGCCAACGCCATAGTTCTCTTTTGTAATTGAAGTACCATTAGCTTTCCATATCTACTAAAACATCTTCGCTATCTCGTCGTGGTTTTAGCTTCTCTTTTTCTATCGTCCTGATACAACTATTCCATCTAAGAATGGCTTCATCATTTTTCTCAGGGCATCGTTCTATCGCTTGTTGATAAAACTTTAATGCCTCGACGAAATAATCATAGGCAAAAGAATGAGACATAGCCTGCGTAATCATGTGCCGTGCTCGACGTTCATTCAATAAACCAGAGTAATAATAACGCTGATATTGACTTGTTAACTTCTCAACAGTGCGTTCAATACTTTTGATTTGTGTTTGTTTTTCGGTTCGGGAAATTTGATCCAATAGCGCGAGAATATAAACAACTAAAACTGATTGGTTATCAGGATCGATATGCAAAACATCAAGACAGATGCTTTCAGCAATTTCAGGCTCAAGAAGTGAACGGTATTGCTTAGCTTTTAATAACGCTTCATCAACAGCATCCATTCGAATATCATGCAGTTTTAATTCCATTACAAACCTTAACGTTGTTGCGTAATTAAAAAACCTGTGTTCAATCTAATCGAATAAAGTGCTAAGGTCAAACTTAATAATTATGACTTGATTAAATACTATTCACTCAAGCTAATCACGCTTAGTGAATTAATTTACCTTCATCATCTTCAGCCACAAAATCATTATAATCATCTAAATACATCCCCTAGAACATATAGGTTCGAACCTCTCCATACACGCTTAAAGACAGAGGCCAAGGCGGGCGGAGTGCTTTTTATACCACTCTCATTCTGAACTCTGTATTTCATAATTAGGCAGGTGTTCTAATAATTTTTTCCCATATGCCTTCGTTAATAGCCGTCGATCTAAAATTGTAATTCGCCCTGTGTCTGTTTCTTTTCGCAATAAACGTCCACAGGCTTGAATCAACCTGACACTGACTGCAGGTAATGATAAGGCGATAAAGGGTTGCCCTCCTGAACGTAAAATCCATTCCTGCTTGGCTTGTTCAATAGGTCGTGTGAATACGGGAAAGGGAAGTTTTGTAATGACAACATGCGTGCATAAATCCCCAGGTAGATCGACACCTTCTGCAAAGCGATCCATTCCAAATATTATGCTGCCTTTTCCTGACTTTATCCGTTGTATATGTTCAATAATCATATTTTTAGGCGATAACTGTTCACCTTGTAATAACACTAATGCTTCAAGTTCACGAGGCAGTTGTTGATGCACAAAGTCCATAACCACTTTTGAGGTAAATAATACGAGAGTTGCCTCAGTTTTATCAATAACATTGACCAGTTTCGATGCTACTTCTTGTTGCCAATCGGCAAAGTTCTCATTGGGCAAGGTGTTCATTTCGGGCAGTGATAATGTGGCTTGCTGTTGATAATTAAAGGGAGACTTCACTGCTAAGAAGTGAGCGCCATTAAAGCGCTTTAGGCCACAATCACTTCTAAAACGTTGAAATAATCCCATTCCTCTTAATGTTGCTGAAGTTAACACCACGCCATAGGCTCTATTCCACAGACTTTTCTCAAGAAAATATGCAGATGTCATTGGCCCTGAATTTATGACGAGTGTTGTTGCTTTTGAAAATTTCTCATACGATAACCAGCGAACATTCGGCGGAATGTCTGGTTTATCTTCATCAAGAAATAAGGCCATAAAATCTATCA
>WTAY01000003.1 GCA_013139345.1 Methylophaga sp.
GCTGGTTCATGGGGACCTGAAGAAGGTAAAGTAATCTTCGATGATCCATGTCATCAATGGCGGAATGAAGTTTAGGTTTTCATAACCATCAGCAATAAAAAGCCGGAATAACTATTCTGGCCATTAAATACGTTGAACTAATCTACTTTCAACTGAATAATAAAATCCCTGTCATGATTTTTCATGATGGGGATTTTTTTTGTTTAACTAGTCTCAGTCCGTTCCCCACCTAATTTCATTGAAAAACTGAATGATATTTGAATCCTTATATTAACTTATCGATCCTACGCCGGCTTAAAGCGAAAAAGTGGGACAAATAACTATCTAGCCAGCAGATTCCACATCGGATAGATAAGGCTAATTTATAGATTATCAGCAAGATTCAATAACTTACATTAGAATAGGTAATTATGGACTTATCTAATACTAAGTGGACAAAAGTGCAAGACATCCAAATTAATGAATGTTTTGCCAAGATCCTTTCCAGTCCGATGTTTGCCAGAGCTGGGCGTCAACAGCGCTTTCTGAGTTATATCATGGCAGAGACCCTTGAGGGGCGTGCCGAGAAACTCAAAGGTTATAGCATCGGTATCGAAGTATTTGACCGAGAGTCGTCATTTGATCCTGCTATAGATTCAATAGTTCGGGTTGAGGCTGGTCGTTTGCGTTCCAAGTTACGTGAATACTACGATGATGAAGGACATGCAGATCCTGTTCGATTCAAGTTGCCGAAAGGAAGCTATGCAATCCAAATTGAGTGGCAGGAAGAAGGGCTAACTCAACCCCATAATGCTAAAGCAGCTACCTTTCCGCCACTAGTAGAAGATCTGCCATCCCTTGCTGTGTTGCCATTTAGCAATATTGCTACAGATAGTGCCCGAGACTATTTTTCTGATGGCATGACCGATAGTCTAATTTCTATGCTATCAAGGCTATCTGGCTTGTTTATTATTTCTAAGCAATCATCATTTACTTATAAAAGTAGTAAAAAATCATCTAAACAAATTGCAGCTGAATTAGGTGTTCGATACCTGCTTGAAGGTAGTGTTCAGCATGCCGGAGATCAAATACGCGTCACCGCACAATTAATAGATACGAAAAATGATGGGCATGTTTGGTCCGATAGTTACGACCGCGAGTTAAAGGATATTTTTGCACTACAAGATGAGTTGACCCAATGCATTGTTAGCGTACTACAGATCAAACTAGCGGCTGAAGAAGCGGCACTTTTTGGTTATAAGGGTACAAGTAGTATTGAAGCTCACGATACTTTACTTCGCGGGATCGCACAATTTAGAAAATATACCAAACAATCTGTTAACGAGGCTTTAATGCTCTTAACTAAAGCTGCTCAGATAGATCCAAGCTATGCAGCTATTCAGGTATGGTTAGCGAGAGCTGTCACATATCAATGGTTAATGGCTTGGAATATCCAGCCTACTGCTTTAGATATAGCACTGTCACATGTATACAAAGCAACGGAGTTAGATCCTCACTCACCTTATGCCATGTCAATATTAGGGTGGGTACAGCTTTGGCAACAGAAAGGTGATCAATCGGTTGTGCAATGCCGTCAAGCTGTAGCCTTAGACCCTAACAATGCTGAAGCACATCTCTTTTTATCCCTTGCATTAGCTGCCACTGGGGTGGGGAAAGAAGCCCTCTATAATGCAGAAAAAGCAAAGCGCTTTACCCCTACACCTTCTCCATTGTATGAACTCGCTCTTGGCCTAAGCTATTTCGTATTGGGAGATTACCCAAAAGCCATCACTGCTTATGAGAAAGGTTGCAGCATGAGCCCTAACTTTACTCCCTGCCATTATTTACAAATGATCTCTTATGAAGTTTTAGGCATGACAGATCAAGTACAACAGAAATTTGAGCTTCTCCAAGAACTTAAAGGGAGTACTGATAATATGCGAGAAGTATCAATTTGGAATGATGAAACGCTTAAAACAAGTCAACATAAAATGTGGCATAAAATTCGTTCCCGATATTCTTAATCTAGCCAAAATGTATGACCTCGACATCAGTATGATGAAATGAATTCTGATTGAGACAATACATCTCGTGGTCTATCAACATCCTGCAGTACACCAACATCATCAGACTGAAATCCCATTAGCAAATGACTGTTTGTTCGAAGCAGTTCACTCGCCCCCTTATCACCTGTAAGGCAAAGTAAGTCAGGCAAAAATTTATGCGAAAAGCCTACAGGATGCCCACGATGACCATTATAATAAGGTACAGCTATATCGGCCCCCTCTTCTATCATCGTCGCAATATTACTTATTGTCTGTGGCTTTATCCAAGGCATATCAGCTAAGGTAACAAGCCAACCGTCAGCATTTTTTGTAGCACGAATGGCAGTAACTAAACTGGTACTCATACCTTTCTCAGCATGTTTAGACACTATCGTCGTCAATCCCTCAGCATGTAATAAAGCTGTAATTTTTGTGTCGTCAGGTCTCACGACTACAATAATATGTTCTACACTTTGCTTTAAGTTACGTGCAGCAGCAATCCCTATCGGTGTTCCATCTGGCAATGGATATAGCAATTTATTACTACCAAAACGCTTAGCCGATCCAGCCGCAAGCAATATACCGTAAATCATGCTATCGCCTCCTGTAGTCGGTCTAATTTATCTGTAGTTGTTTGTGGATAGCCATTAGAACCAATACCGTGCCTAATAGCGGTTATTTCTGCCAGTATAGAAATAGCAATCTCGGGCGGTGTTTTACTGCCAATGTTCAAGCCTATCGGTCCATGTAAGCGAGTAATTTCATCTTCACTAATGTCGAACATTGCCATCCGTTCACGACGTTTTTGACTATTACTTTGTGAGCCTATTGCCCCCACATAAAAAGAATCTGATATTAATGCTTCCAATAACGCCATATCATCCAATTTTGGATCGTGTGATAAGCAGACTATAGCCGTGTGTTGATCAGGTATCATATCCTTCACAACATCATCGGGCATACGTCTAATTATGGGTATATTGTGTAGTGGCCATGATGCCAAATATGCCTCTCTAGGATCACATACCGTTACTTGATAATCGAGTGCTGTAGCCATATCTGCTAGGTAATGCGATACCTGTGCTGCACCAATAATCAACAAGCGCCAGCGTGGCCCAAACGTGTTCTTGAGCATGTAATTATCAAAGGTTAATTCTTGCTCATAAGTAGTGGGGTGGATTTTTACTTCACCTGTTTGCATATTTAAGTCACGTGAGACAATAAGACCTTGTTCAATTGTATTTAATATTTTTTGAAAACTTTCTATGTTATTTAATGGTTCAATGACGAGCTGTAGCGTGCCTCCACAAGGCAAACCGAAGCGCTGGCTTTCATCACGTGTTGCACCATAGCTGACGGTGTGTGGCAATGCTTCCTCTATTGATTTATGGCAAAGGCGTTCAACCAAATCATCCTCGACGCATCCTCCCGAAACGGATCCAATCAGCACTCCATCTTGCCTGATACCAAGGATTGAACCAATAGGTCGAGGTGATGAGCCCCACGTTTTCACGACCGTAACTAAGCTTACCTCATGCCCATCATTCAGCCATCGGATAATACCTCGAACAACTTCTAAATCCATACTTTGCATTTTTATTCACCCTAGCTATAACTTAAGTCATGCAAACTGATTGGCAGAGAACGTATACGTTTGCCAGTCGCCATAAAAATGGCATTACATACCGCAGGAGCAATGGGTGGCACACCCGGTTCGCCAACACCTGATGGTGCTTCATTACTGTCAACAATATGCACATCAATATGTGGCATTTCATTCATTCGTATCGGTTGATAGTTGTGAAAATTAGACTGATCTACCTTGCCTTCTTTTAATGTAATTTCACCTTTTAGGGCTGCCGACAATCCAAACCCAATGCCTCCCTGCATCTGTGACTCAATAACTTTTGGATTGACAGCAATGCCACAATCTACAGCACAGGTAACACGATCAACCGTGAGCTTTCCTTCTTTACTCACTGTTACTTCAGCAACTTGGGCAACGTACGTATTAAATGACTTATGTAATGCCAACCCTAGGCCCCTACCTTTTGGCATAGGTTTTCTCCAGCCAGACTTTTCAACTGCTAATTCAAGGACATTCAACAGCCGCGTTTGTCCAGAAAGGTGTGAACGACGAAATTCAACTGGATCTCTGCCTGCTTCGACGGCAAGTTCATCGATAAACGTCTCAATAAAGGCAGTGTGTGTATGTGCCACCGAACGCCACCATAGAACGGGGACATTGATCTTGGGTGTATGTAAATCGACGAGTAGATTAGGCATTTTGTATGGAACATCCTTTGCTCCATCCATTGTCATCGGATCATTACCTTTTTCTAGTAACACGCTGTTCAACATCGTCCCTGCAAGAATAGACTGTCCAACAATGCGGTGATGCCAAGCTGTGATATTGCCTTTTTCATCAAGCCCCGCCTCTAGCGTGTGGTAATTGAGAGGTCGATAAAAGCCTGCCTGCATATCATCTTCACGAGTCCAGATCAGCTTAACAGGTGCTCGACCTGAAACTTCCTTAACAATGTACGCCGCTTCAGATTGAAAATCTGATTGTGGGTTACCACGTCGGCCGAAACTACCGCCAGCATAGAGTGTATTGATCTTAATCTGATCCAATTTGAGGCCCAGAATTCTAGACATATTGACTTGAGTCAGGGTTTGCATCTGTTCCCCGTGCCACAATTCACAGCCTTCATCACTTAATGCTATGGTGCAATCCATCGGCTCCATTGCCGCATGAGCAAGATAAGGAAACTCGAAAGATGCAACAAGTCGTTTTGACGCTCTTGCCAGAGCCTTGCCTACATCTCCCTCACTACGCACAACCGCGCCTGATGTTTTTGCCAACGCCTTATACTGTTGAAGGATCTCATCTGATCCTAGCGTGTTCGCAGTTGAAGTGTCCCATTCGATCTTGAGTGCATCACGCCCCAATTTGGCAGCCCAAAACCCATTGGCAAGTACCGCTACTCCGCTAGGTATTTGTACTATTTCAACAACTCCTTTAATCATTTTGGCTTTACTATCATCGAACGATTTAACCTTAGCGCCAAACAATGGGGGATGAGCAACGACTGCCGTCAACATATCAGGTAGCTGCATATCTATCGTATATTGGGCAGTACCATTTAACTTGGCCCCCGTATCTTTACGGTCAACATGTTTGCCTATATATTTAAAGTCCTTCGACTCTTTTAATGTGACATTTTCAGGAACCGTCAACTGTGATGCAGCTTCTACCAATTCACCAAAGCTGGCTTTGAGTTTTCTTCCGTTATGTTGCACCACACCTTTACTGACACTGATTTCACTTGTAGACACATTCCACCGCTGTGCTGCTGCGGTAACTAACATGGAGCGTGCTGTTGCTCCCGCTTGACGCATTTGAGTAAATGAATTCGCCATCGAATTACTAGCACCTGTACCTTGTAGCGATCCCCATATAAGGTTTCGATACAATCTGGCTTGAGCTGGAGCTGCTTCCACTTTTATTTGCTCCCAGTCAGCATCGAGCTCCTCTGCGATCAGAGTTGGCAGGCCAGTAGATATGCCCTGCCCCATTTCTAAATGTTTAACGATAACAGTAATACTATTGTCGCTAGCAATTCTAATAAAGGCATTCGGCTCGAAAGATGTACTACTTATACTCTTTCCTGCGACCATTTTGGATAATCCTATCGGCATATAAAATGCGAGTATAAGACCCAAGCCCAAACTTGCATCTGCTTTCAAAAAAGCACGTCGTGTCATTTTAAGCTTAGTATCCATCTCAACCTCCCACCTTTGCAGCAGTATGAATAGCTGCACGGATTCGTTGATATGTGGCACAGCGACAGAGATTGCCACTCATGGCATTATCAATATCGGCATCACTAGGATGGGGTGTTTTTACTAATAGTGCAGCAGCTGACATGAGCTGGCCAGACTGACAATACCCACATTGAGATACTTGCTCTTCTGACCATGCTTTTTGTAGTGGATGGCTGCTGTCTTGGGATAATCCTTCGATTGTTGTAATGCTTTTACCAATAACGGTGGATATAGGTGTCACACAAGATCTCACAGCTATGCCATTAATATGCACCGTACATGCACCACACAAGGCCATACCACAGCCATATTTAGTCCCTGTCAGTCCTAAATTATCACGCAATACCCATAACAATGGCGTGTCTATATCAACGTCAATGTTTCGTTTTTCACCATTTACTAATAAGGTTAACATGGGCTTTCTCCACAACACCGCGATCAGAATTTCATCTATCGTTGTGGGCTGGCCTCAAGTATATAAGACACACCCGCTGGCCAGTCCATACTCAACTACTGAATTGTCTATTCAAAACCTGTAACTTCCCATTCACTGACGTACTCTGTCGGAGAAGTGAATGTTACTTTGTAAGTACCGATAGGATGGATCGTTGCATGGACACCTGTTCCATACACATTAGCAAATGTCCCTTCGATACTGGTCATCGGTGTTTTACCATCAGGGGCCAGTACCGTGGTCATTTTTCCTGTTAGTTTATTGGTGACGGTTTCGCCATTTTTACTCACCGTCCAGTAACCACTATGAGTGCCAGTACCATTAACAATATCAACGATATCCGTAACAACAATATCGCCATCATTGAAGTAGTCCATATTACCGGTACTGTTATTAATGCCAGAACTCAAGCCCAAAGCCATGACATGTTGACCCGTAAGATCAATCGGCAAACCATCTTGCTGACTAATCCTACCCTCGAAACTGCCTGAATAATCTGCTGCATAAACACTGAGAGACCCTGCTAGTAACAAGGTTGAACCCAGTGCAATAGATAGTTTTTTGTAGTTAAACGTTTTCATGATTAAGCTCCTATATTAAATTCACGCTGTATGAGCCAAGCCATTTTTGTGCTTGAAACTCTACGGTGAATTAATACTGAGCTTTTGACGTTTATTTAGGTAGTTTCTAACAGTTAGTAACAATTGATTTTAAATGCTAAGAATTTAGCTTTAACCCTTTATATCCCCATAAAAAACCAATAAAAAAGCCGGAATAACTATTCCGGCTTTTTTTTGTACAGAACTAAAGTCTAAACTTAGATTAAGTTTGCCACTTGCTCTGCAGCACGTTTAACATCTAAGAAAATCAAACCCAATTTAGCATTTGTTTTTGCCAAAATTGTTAATACAGATTCAGAACCAGCATAGGCCATAAGTACATAACCAGATTCACCTTTGATCAATACTTGGTCTAATGTTCCTCGACCTAATTCAGAAGCGGTTCGGTCACCTAATGAAAGCATTGCTGCACTCATTGCACCTACTCTATCTTCATCAAAGCCCTCAGGCAAAGCAGAAGCCATCGTTAAACCATCTGTTGAAATGATTGCAGAAGCCTCTATATCAGCAGAGCTTCCATTTAATTCATTTAATATCGTTGAAAGCATATCAGCGCGCATAATTTATTCCTTTAAATTAAATATAAGCCTAATCGCTATAAGCGTTGGCAAGATTAGTAAATAAAACTCGGCTCATTCCAGAAATTCTTAAGAACTTATCTAGCTCTTCTGCAACGGTTGATTCTTGATAAGACTGCTGCATTACAAACAAAGAGAAGCTGGTAATTGAGTTGATTGACGTTAGAACGAGTGCCATTTTTTCTTGATCATCAGCAAACTGTTCAATCACTAGAAGAATAAGCTCATTGTTAATCATTGACATTGCACCCGCCATAAACTCAACTGGCAGGTGTACCTTGACGTGAATATCCCCCACTTTGTACATTAGTTCTGTGCAACTAATATCAAATGGGCCAGTAAAAAGTGATTGAATCCACGCGAGGTGTGATTTTTTAAGTGTATCAACCCGCCCCTCTAAGAAAGGTGCAGTTTCAGGAATGTGACCTAATTGTTCATAAAACTTATCAGTGACTGTTGCCAGTAAGGGCTGTAATTGTTCTGAAACCTCTAATAGGCAAGCTTCGCGTTCTGGCGTTAACCCTGTGAACGCTTTTGCATAACGTGTTAGTGCTTCGAAATCTTGTGTCTCGGACATATGTGTTTCCTCCAATGAAACATTTTAATAATCCATTAAAATCATATAATAATAATGATAAATACCTGAGTTTATCGCTCAAGTATTAAGCTTATAGCTTATCTCCTCCTAATTTGAATTGCAACTAAAATAAAATGACTCCTTTTCACATTTTAACTATAGAGTTAAAACTTAGAAATAACGCGCTAATTCAAGTTGAATCATGTCATCATTTCGAATTTGATATAAAGCAGAACTTGTTTTATCGGCACTAAAGAAACGTCCTTCCAGCGATATCTTCCAACTGTTACCAATACGACGACTCGCTTCAATATTCCATGCAGCATCACTACTATCAAGATCTTGAAT
>WTAY01000060.1 GCA_013139345.1 Methylophaga sp.
TAGATGAAGCCTTAATTCATGCAGGATTAAAAACGCGCAATAAAATCAAAATCAAATATATTGATTCTGAATTGATTGAAGATGAAGGTACTGCAGCACTACAAGATGTAGATGCTATTCTTGTACCGGGTGGCTTTGGTGAACGTGGTGTAGAAGGTAAAATCGCTACGGTACGATATGCTCGTGAAAACAATATCCCTTATTTAGGTATTTGTTTAGGCATGCAATCTGCAGTGATTGAATTTGCTAGAAATGTTGTAGGACTTGAAGGCGCGCACAGTACCGAGTTTTTACCTAATTCACCTCACCCAGTGATTGGTTTAATTACTGAATGGATGGATGAAGCGGGACAAATTGAAACCCGTGATGAAAACTCTGATTTAGGTGGCACTATGCGTTTAGGCGCACAAAAATGTCGATTACAACCAGAGACATTAGCTCATCGATCTTATCAAAAAGATGTGATTACTGAACGTCATCGTCATCGTTACGAATTTAACAATAAATATCTTGAGCAACTTGAGAAAGCAGGGCTTATTTTTTCAGGTAAGTCAATGGATGGGCGGTTAGTTGAATTTATCGAACTGGCTGATCACCCCTGGTTTTTGGCGTGTCAGTTTCACCCAGAGTTTACTTCAACACCTCGTAAAGGCCATCCTTTATTTTCAGGATTTGTTGAAGCAGCAGCTAAGTATAAAAAAGGCGAATAATAATGAAATTATGTGGTTTTGAAGTAGGTTTGGATAAACCTTTATTTTTGATTGCTGGGACTTGTGTTATCGAAAGTGAGCAAATGACCTTAGATACTGCAGGATATCTTAAAGAGTTAGCAGATGAATTAGGCATTCCATTTGTTTACAAATCATCATTTGATAAAGCAAACCGTTCATCTCATGAAAGCTATCGTGGACCTGGTTTAGAAAAAGGCTTACAGATTTTACAAAAAGTAAAAGATCAAATCGGCGTGCCGGTATTAACTGATGTACATGAAGATACACCACTGGCTGAAGTAGCTTCTGTGGTTGATATTATGCAAACACCTGCTTTTTTATCCAGACAAACCAACTTTATCCAAAATGTAGCAAAGCAGGGGATTCCTGTTAATATCAAAAAAGGTCAATTTTTAGCGCCTTGGGATATGGTGCATGTAGCGGCTAAAGCGAAAGCGACAGGAAATAATCAAATTATGGTTTGTGAGCGTGGCGCATCATTTGGCTATAACAATTTGGTTTCAGATATGCGTTCGTTAGCAGAAATGCGTAAAACAGATTGTCCAGTAGTATTTGATGCAACCCATTCTGTACAGTTACCTGGTGGACAAGGGACTTGTTCAGGTGGTCAGCGTGAGCATGTGCCTGTACTTGCTAGAGCAGCAGTAGCTGCAGGTATTTCGGGTTTGTTTATGGAAACACATCCAAAACCAGAAGAAGCATTAAGTGATGGACCAAACTCATGGCCATTACATAGAATGAAAGAATTATTGGAAACATTAATAACCATCGACCAAGCTGTTAAAGCAAACAGTTTGATAGAAACAACTTTATAACTTGAGTTTAAAATGAGTAATTCACTTCGTATAAAATCAGTATCGGTCAAGGGATTGTTTAATCAATTTGATCATCATATTGATTTTAATCAAGAGGAACGAATTACTATTTTGCATGGTATAAATGGGGTGGGTAAAACCACTCTGTTACGGATGATTAATAATTTATTTAATTTTCGTATTTATAACCTTAATGAAATACCGTTTACATCTTTTGTTGTTGAGTTATCAAATGATGAAAAAATAAAGATTAAAAGATTGGATCACAGTTCAGCTGGTAGCGTGATACATATTTTTGTTAATGGGGTAAGAATCGAGTATAAGAATGTTGATATCAATTATATTTTGAGGCGCTGTCCTTGGGTCAGTAGGTCTGAAAATGTTATGTTTTATGATAATAAAATGGAAAAATCATTGTCATTGAGGGAATTGTTGGAACAATATGATGACCGTTTTCCAAAAAATAAACATGTTGAGGATTTGGAAGTATTTAAAAACCTTCGTAGTATCCCTATGCAGTTTACTGAGACAGCTAGACTTGTGCAGACTGATAACAATCGGCGTAAGGGAGTCTCTATATCAACAGTTAAAGTTTATGCTTTAGAGTTACAGCAGTGTATTAAAAATACAATGGCTAGTTATGCTAAGAAAACACAAGAACTTGAACAGTCTTTTCCTTTTCGTTTACTTGAAATCCCTGAGCGATATAGTGATGAGGTTTTAAAACAGCATATTGAAGCTTTGCAGGATAGGCGACAAGAATTTAGAGATATTGGATTGTTACCAGAGACTGATTTAGCGCCTATGGATGCAGGATCTATTGATACTTTAGAGTCCCACCATGCAGAAGTGATGAATCTTTATGTTAAAGACAGCAAAGAAAAACTGGATGTTTTACAGCCGTTAAGTGAAAAAATTGAATTATTATTAAAAATAATCAATGGGAATTTCCAGGGAAAAGAATTGCATATTGATGAAAATAAAGGGTTAATAATTATTGCTAAGGATGGAAAGGAAATAGACCTTAGTCTACTTTCCTCTGGAGAACAACACGAACTAGTGATGTTTTACGTTCTTATTTTTAAAGTGGCACCTAATACATTGGTCATGATCGATGAACCTGAATTATCACTTCATATTTCATGGCAACATAAATTTATTGATGAGTTAAAAGAAATTATTAAACAAGCAAAGTTTGATGTTTTAATGGCTACGCATTCGCCAACGATTGTGGGAAATAACGTACACCTTATGATTGGGCTGGGAGATACACAGTGACTTCTTTAGCTATTGCTGATGCAGGATGTTTTGAGGCATCTGTAGTGATGATGAAAATGGCTGATAAAAATAAAGACTATCACTTTTCATCTGTAAATAATCACTTGATATTTGAGGGGCGGTGTGATGTGTTTTCCCTGCCTTTTGCTGTTGCTAATAATATTAGCTCACCAGATCAGGATGAATTAAATGACGGTGAACAAAACTATATATCTGATAAACATCGTTTTATAAAAGAGCTAGAAAATTTAAAGCATCTTGAAGGTATATTAAATTTCCCTAAAAATTATTTTTTTGAAAATAATCAAAGGATAGTCAAGCGATTAAATACGCTAATTAATGCATATGATGAAAATATTGGGGCTTCTCTTGAGTCTTTAAAATCAATGCTTATTTTTTTAATCACTCTTAAAATTAATTTTAAACACCCCGTTATCACATTAAATGAAAACGGAACATTTCAAATTAATTGGAAACAAAATAATTTAAATCTTGTTACTTTAAGGTTTAAAGAAAATAATTCGGTTGATTATGTGATATTTAAACCTAGCCAATATACTAAAAATCCCATTGTTTTAAATGGAAATATGAATATATTTGATTTTATTGAGCAATCACATGGTTTGGGTATTGTGTATTTGATTCAAGGTTTAAATAGATGACCGATATTAATGTAGGTACAATCGCACGATATTGCAAGCCTTCGACATTAGATGAACAAGGGAAATCTACAGGTTCTTCTTTTCAATTACGTTTGCCAAATGAAAAATACTTATCAGTACATTTACTTGATTATTTTAATCAGGCATTAGAAAGAAATAACGTTTCAGAAGTTAAGAATGAAATGCAACGAAAAGGGTTTAGCTTTAAGAAAACAGGTGTTTTTGTAACATTAGATATTGAAAAGTCTAAACATTATGTTGCTGAATTAATATCGGAGACAATATCTTACAAAGAATTAGGTTTGCCTCATTGTGGTCTTTTTCATAACAATGATGATTTACTTATTTCAGAACTTTTAGCTCAGTGTGTTAATGGGCATTATTCTGTGACACAAATTTAAAAAATTATTAACCATCGACCAAGCTGTTAAAGCAAACAGTTTGATAGAAACAACTTTATAGAGGAAAACATGGCTAGAATTGTAGATGTTAAAGCAAGTGAAGTACTAGACTCACGCGGAAACCCAACAGTAGAAGTAGAAGTATATTTAGCTTCTGGTTTAGTGGGTAGTGCAATGGTACCTTCAGGCGCATCAACAGGTGAGCGTGAAGCAATTGAATTACGTGATGGTGATAAATCACGTTACCTGGGTAAAGGTGTTTTAAAAGCAGTTGAAAATGTAAATACAACAATCCGTGAAGCGGTTATTGGTATGGACGCTTCTGATCAAGCAACACTTGATCAAAAAATGATTGATTTAGATGGTACGCATAACAAAGCTGTTTTAGGTGCAAATGCTATCTTGGGTGTTTCTATGGCAGCAGCACATGCAGCAGCTAAAGAAGGTGGTATTCCTTTATACCGTTACTTAAACACTAGCGGTAAATTTGTTTTACCAGTACCAATGATGAACATCATCAATGGTGGATCACATGCTGATAACAGTGTTGATTTACAAGAGTTCATGATTTTACCAGTCGGTGCGCCAACTTTCCGTGAAGCGATTCGCTACGGTGCTGAAGTTTTCCATAACTTGGCTAAAGTATTAAAAGCTAAAGGTCTTGCAACGACTGTAGGTGATGAAGGTGGCTTTGCTCCAAACCTTTCTTCAAATGAAGAAGCGATTGAAGTTATTTTAGAAGCAATCGAGCTAGCTGGTTATAAAGCGGGCGAAGATATCTTCTTAGGTATGGACGCTGCGGCTTCTGAATACTATATAGATGGTAAATATGTTTTAGCTGCTGAAGGTAAAAGCTTAACATCAGAAGAAATGACTGACTTTTTCGTAGACTGGGTAGAAAAATATCCAATCATCTCAATTG
>WTAY01000260.1 GCA_013139345.1 Methylophaga sp.
GATAAAGCCGTTGATCTTTTATATCAACCCACACCATTTAACAGCCCATTGGAACGTGTGAAACATCTATTTGAATTGTATGAGGCACTTAGCCAAAAATGAAGAGTTTTGCCGCCGATTTTACCGAACAACCATTCTTATGCCCAGAGTGTGGTGGCGAACAAGCTTACAATATTATAAATGTAAGCCCTATTTTTGATCCCGATGATCCTATTACCAATATTTTAGAGTGGATATCATGTAAACAATGTGGTGCTGAAATTCCTGCACATATTGCTGAGCGATGGAATGGATGTACTAATGAACAAGCCCAAAAAGAGTGGCTAGATACCTATCGAGACTCCAGTCAACAAGCACGGTTTGATGACGCTGCTGCTCGGTTTGATGATAAATTTGGTTTCCCACCTTTTTTTGATGGAATGAGTAATCAAAATATGATCTCAAATTCATTTATAGAGAAAGTTAAGAAGGCTGTAGATATGAATGAGCCTGGCATAGATAGAAGCGATTATTTCCCTGATGACAGGAACCTATAACTAGATTGTTAGTTTTGTATACATTTGTTACAGTGATTACAACAAGTGAATGAATGGAGACACATATGTCTGTTATCACAGCAAGAATAGATGATAAATTAGAAGCTAGGCTAGCAAACTTGGCCAAATCTGTAGATAGGAAAAAAAGCTACTTTGTACGCAAGGCAATTGAAATGTCGATTGAAGATCTTGAAGATATTTATGAAGCAGAAGCGATTGTGTTAAAAATACGAGAAGGCAAAGAAAAAACGTATACGTTGGATGAGGTGAAGAGGGAGCTAGATCTTGCAGATTAGATTCTCTTCTCATGCATTAAAACAACTAAAGAAAATAGATAGACCCGTTGCACTACGTATTATTGATTACCTTGAACGTAATGTTGCACCGTTAGATGAACCGCGACAAATTGGTAAGGCTTTACAGGGGCAGCTTACAAACTTGTGGCGCTACCGTATTGGTGATTATCGGGTGATTGTTGAAATACAGGATAGTGAATTAATTATTCAAGTAATTAAAATTGGACATCGTAAAGATATTTATTGATGAATAATGCTTGGTCGTAAACGTCTACGTGGTTTGCGAGGCTCATTGTTAGGGAAAAAATAATATTTAAACTCAAAATTCCATCACCCTCATCCCAACCTTCTCCCTCAAGGGAGAAGGAGATAAAGCTCCCTCAAGGGAGAAGGAGATAAAGCTCCCTCTCCTGTTGGAGAGGGCTGGGGTGAGGAGATAAAATTAAGGATTGATATGTGTTCGATACCTATTCAAGTAGTTTGGATATAAACAAGGCCTTAGTGCTTGTTTACACGATAATAATACTAACGGTGAGAGTGTAAAAATAATGCTAAAACTGAGAATACCTCCTCCAATTTATATGCTAATGATGGCTGGTTTGATGTGGCTGTTAAGTCATTTTCTGCCTATCGCTCAGATTGTGACAGCACCATGGAATCAGTTTGGATTTCTCATGATGTTCATTGCTCTATTTACTGATGGTGTATCACTTATACAATTTTTTCGTGTTCATACTTCAATCAACCCACTTCACCCAGAAAAGGCAAATACTTTGGTGGTAACAGGAATGTATCGCCTAACAAGAAACCCGATGTATCTCGGGCTATTATTACTGCTTATTGGTTGGGCAATGGTGCTGGGGAGTGCGTCTTCTTTTATTGTGTTGCCACTATTTGTAGTCATATTGACCGTGCAACAAATAATTCCTGAAGAGGAAGTCTTGGAGCAGAAGTTTGGTCAACAGTATCGAGACTATAAGCAATCTGTTAGGCGGTGGTTATAGAAGGCTTTTACTTACTCTTTTGAGAAGCTTCCTTTATCCGCATCTGCTAATAATGAGAGTAAATGTACTCTTGATAGCGATAAGGCATAGCCTAAAACACCACTGCCAATAATGACAGTATCAAAACTAAGCACGCTATCATCAACGACGATACGAACATTATCTGGTAAAGCAAGCGGTGGTACGGCCCCGACAATATAGTTTGTGGCATCTTCAACTTCATCAAGCTCAGCCATTCTTAGCTTTCGTTCACCAAGGTGTTTTCGTAATATTCCCCAATCTACACGACCTGCACCAGCGATGGCGAGTAGAACATAGTCATCTGAAGGTGTTTTAAATAATAAACTACGTACGACCGATTGTGGATCGCGGCCTTTAGATTGAAGTAACTCTTCTAAATTACGAATCGGATTTTTATCTTCAGTTAGCGGAATGACGACAACACTAAATGGAATTGAGTTTGATTCTAGTAATTCGGTAACGGGGGATGTAATCATTCTTTATGCTCCATAATAGTAATTCCTCAATTATATACCCACGCTGTTTAAATTTTCATTAGTAGTCTTGTCCTCTATGTAAGTAAGTGTTTTTGTTGAAAAATGTTATGCTTGCTCTTGGTTAAAAATGTTCTTCTTAAAGGATGAGTGAATGACAAAGATTGTATTAGTAATTTTAGGCCTTTTTATCGGTGGCGCAGTGGCGGATGAAGAGGGCTTGGTGATTGGCTTATTTATTGGTTTGGCATTCGGGATGATTGCAACATTAAAAGGCCGAATATTTAAGCTTGAGCAAGATCTTGCTCGCACTATGAAACTGGTACAACAATCTCGCACAAGTGCAAAAGAGACTGCATCTGAAGAGAAAATGGATACCGAAGTTCAAACATCAACTGTTTCTCCTGCCTCAACAAGGTTAGCAACATCGCCGACGGATACGGTGCTATCGCAATTAAATATTGAGGAAAAGGAGAAACCAGCACCAAAGAAAGTCAATACGGACTGGGATAGTTCTGGCTGGCAGGAAAGTAAAAAAACAACACCAACTCAACCAGACTTTGCTCAAAAGGTATTTTCTAAGGTACGAGCCTTCTTTACCGAGGGTAATGTGGTCGTTAAAGTCGGTGCGATTGTCTTGTTCTTTGGTGTTTCCTTCTTACTTAAATATGCAGCAGAGAGAAGCCTATTTCCAATCGAGTTACGGTTATTAGCCGTTATTGCTGTTGGTGTTGCCTTACTTATTGCTGGTTGGCGTTTACGATTAGAAAAGTTGGAATATGGATTAATATTGCAAGGTGCAGGCTTGGGCATGTTGTATATAACCGTATTTTCCACGAGTAAGCTGTATCAGTTATTACCGGCTAGTTTTAGTATGGTAATAATGCTGTTATTAGTTGTATTAAC
The DNA here is from genome assembly GCA_013139345.1 of Methylophaga sp. Lineage (GTDB taxonomy): Bacteria > Pseudomonadota > Gammaproteobacteria > Nitrosococcales > Methylophagaceae. The sequence continues at coordinate 3,237 of WTAY01000260.1, forward strand.
GGGCATTCTTGCTGTGCAACAAAATGCTAAGTCGCTAGCATTATTTGGCATTGTCGGTGGG
>WTAY01000129.1 GCA_013139345.1 Methylophaga sp.
GCCATCGCAATAAAAAAACAGGATGATAAAATTTTAGTGGGCATGGCTGACCCTTCTGATATTTATGCATTTGATGAAATTGAAAAAGTATTAAAACAATCTATCAATATCGCAGCAATCAGTGAAAGTGATTTACTCTCGCATTTAGACTCTGACTACCGCAAGACTGAACAAATTGATTCATTAGCAGAAGTGCTCGATGATGAAATGGCAGATACCGACTTTGATCTGCAAGCAATCACACAATCAAGCTCTACGGCAGATGCCCCTGTTGTCAAACTATTACAAGCTATCTTTGAAGATGCTGTAAGTATGCAAGCATCTGATATTCATATAGAACCTGATAGTAATGTACTTCGGATCCGACAGCGTATTGATGGTGTTCTACAAGAACAACTCGTTGAAGAAACACGTATTGCGAGTGCATTAACCTCACGATTAAAACTCATGGCTGGTTTGAATATTTCTGAGAAGCGACTCCCTCAAGATGGTCGTTTTCATATTAAGGTCAAAAACAAAAATATTGATGTTCGCCTATCAACCATGCCAATGGTACATGGTGAATCTGTTGTAATGCGACTTCTTGATCACTCTCAAGGTTTACTTGATCTTGAAAAACTAGGCATTCCCGAACAGGTTTTAACTCCTTTATCTCAACTGATCAAAAAACCTCATGGTCTAGTGCTCGTTACCGGTCCAACAGGGAGTGGTAAAACAACGACCTTATATGCAGCATTAAATAGTATTAACTCTGCAACCAGTAAAATCATTACTGCTGAAGATCCCGTCGAATATCAACTTCCTCGAATAAACCAAGTACAAATACATGAAAAAATAGGCTTAACATTTCCTACCGTTTTACGTACCGCATTACGTCAAGATCCTGATGTTATTCTTATTGGTGAAATGCGAGATCAAGAAACAGTTGAAATCGGTCTTCGCGCGGCAATGACAGGACATTTAGTTTTCTCAACCTTACACACTAATAATGCGATTAGTACTGTCGACCGTTTATTAGATATGGGCGCTGAAAGCTTTTTAGTTGCAAGCTCATTACAAGCCGTTTTAGCACAACGTCTTGTTCGCAAATTATGTCCTGATTGCCGACAAACACATGAACTCGACCCATCAGATAGTTTCTGGGTGAGTCAAATGCTAGGTAACGATAAACCACTTCCTACTTTCTACCGTGCAACAGCGTGTCACCTCTGTAATAACACGGGCTATAAGGGCAGAATTGGTGTCTATGAACTATTAATCATAACGCCCGAACTTTCAACAGCACTACAGCAGGGGAATCACTCTTTATTCAAAGAGTTAGCACAGAAGCAGCAACAGTCGCACACGCTGTCACTTAATGCTATCGATCTTGCCCAGCAAGGTATAACAACATTAGAAGAAGTATTACGAATTGCTGGGGATGTTAATGTAACGCCGCCAAGTCATCATGACCACCTCACAGAGAAATAGTATTTAAACCATGACTACTTTCCAATATAAAGGTCGCAATGCTAAAGGTGAATCAGTCAGCGGTGAGCTAGAAGAAAACTCCAGAAATAATGCTGCCAGTCATTTAATCAATATTGGTATCACACCGATTACGATTAACGAAACGGCTGCTAAACCTGATGATCTGCTAGAAAAATTCCAAGATGTATTTAATAACCCTAAACCTGATGCAAATGAACTCATCATGTTCAGTCGCCAAATGTACACATTATTAAAGGCTGGAATTTCTATTTTGCCCACGCTGCAAGGGCTAAAAGAACATATGAATAACAAAGGGATGAAAAATGCTATTGGTGAAATAGCGACGGACCTAGAAGCTGGACGTTCTCTTGCTGGCAGCATGCAAAAGCATCCACATATATTCTCTACTTTATTTATCAGTATGATCAATGTTGGCGAAAATACAGGACAACTTGATCTCGCATTTCAACATATCTATAAGTATCTTGAAATAGACAAAGAAACAAAAGATCGTGTTAAAGAAGCCCTGCGCTATCCTTCTTTTGTAATCCTTGCAATGACCCTCGCAGTGGGGATTATTAATCTATTTGTCATTCCCCAGTTTGCCAAAGTATTTGCAGGTTTTAATGCTGAATTACCTTGGGCAACCAAGACACTAATGGCAACATCACAATTTACCGTTGACTATTGGCAGTACATTATTCTTGCAATAACGGCCATTATTATAGGGCTTAGGGCTTATCTGAAAACAGAGCAAGGTCACTATAAATGGGACCGCTATAAACTTCATATCCCCCTTGTCGGTAATATTATAAACCGAGCCACATTAGCACGTTTCTCGCGTGCATTTTCAATGGCATTTCGTGCTGGTGTACCCATCACCCAAACACTGGTTATCGTAAGTAAAGCCGTTGACAATACCTTTATCGAGCAACGTGTTCTCAGTATGCGTGATGGTTTAGAGCATGGTGAATCTCTCACCCAAACAGCCATTGCCAGTAACCTATTTACTCCACTAGTTTTACAAATGATTGCAGTGGGTGATAAAACGGGTTCTGTTGATGTCATGCTTGATGAAGTTGCAGACTTCTATGAACGTGAAGTTGACTATGACACCAAAAAACTAAGTAGCTCTATTGAGCCTATTATGATTACCGTTATCGGCATTATGGTACTTATTTTGGCTCTCGGCGTGTTCCTCCCTATGTGGGACTTAGGCGGTGTCGCAATGGGACGTTAGACTTTATTATAAAAAAAGCGTATAAAGATTATCTTTACCTAATTACTACAAATACTAAGGACATTATTTAATGAAAAATCAACAAGGCTTCACCCTTATTGAATTGGTTATGGTTATCGTTATTTTAGGCATTCTAGCCGCCACAGCATTACCTAAATTCGCGAACCTACAAGGTAATGCCCGAATGTCTTCTTTGAATGGTGCATTAGGTGCAATAAAATCAGCATCATCTATTTCCCATGCTGCTTGGCTAGTTGCAGCACCTGCAGACCACATAATTACAATTGAAGGTGTTCCATACACAATGGAAAGCAATGGCTACCCTGGCAGAGGCGATATTGATACCTTAGCTAACTTATCCAATACTGACTATGGAATTACTAACTCAGGAAGCCACACGGTCACTATTGACTTAGGCTCATGTTCATTTACTTATGTAAATAATCCAACGAGTGCAGCACCAACAATCAGTATTATCAAAGGCGATGCCAGTGGTGCTTGTTAATTCGGTCATTATTAACTAATTTATAAATATCAAAAGGAGGAATTCACACTATGTATTCGTCCTTTTTTTATGCCTTCTCACCACCGATAAGAACAAAGCAACAAGGATTTACACTAGTTGAACTTATCCTAGTTATTGTTCTATTAAGTATTCTGTCAGCAGTTGCCCTTCCTCGTTTTTTTAGCCGTTCAACATTTGATGAACGCGTATTCTTTGATGGTGCACTAAGTGCTATGCGTTACGCTCAAAAGCTGGCTGTTGCCACTGGTTGCCAAACCCAATTCCAGTCAACAAGCACTCACTATCAAGTATTTCGTGATGATAGCTGCACATCAGGTTCTTTTACGACTGAAGTTCACCACCCTGCAACAGGACAGCTTGGTTATAGTCACACTCAATCGGGGGTCACGCTAACTAGCACAACAGTTACCTTTTACCCCTTAGGTAATGCATCTTCTGATGCAACGATTAATATTGGTAGTCGTTCTCTTTCTGTTATTGCCAAAACAGGCTTTAGCTATGATAGTACGCCATAATATGTCTCATACTCCATACAATAAGGTGCGTGGTGCGACACTCATCGAACTGATTATCACCATTATTGTGATTGGCATCGCATTATCTGGAATTCTTAATGTTGTTATCCTAACAACTAGCCACAGTGCTGATCCCATGGTGCAACGCCAAGCCATTGCCATTGCCGAAAGTTATTTAGAAGAAATTGTATTATTGCCCGTCACAGCATCGCCCGATACAAGTGTTGCAGGCGATCGTTCTACCTTTGATAATATTGCCGACTACAATGGCTTGAGTGACACAGGGGTTGTGGATCAGAATGGTAATGCCATCGCAGGTCTAGAAAGTTATTCCATCGCAGTGTCTATTGTTGATCAGAGCGTCTCTACCATTAATATGAAAGCGATTACTATCACCGTTTCTCGCCCGAGTACACAAGATATTGTATTAACAGGCTATAGGGCAGATTATTAATGTTGAGATCTAGCCTTCATCAAAAACAAGCCGGTTTTACCTTAACGGAACTGATTATCACCATCGTCTTAGGTGGCATTGTTGCCGCCATGACAACCTCCATCCTCACTCTTCCTATCAATGCCTATATTGATAACGCTCGCAGAGCAACATTAACGGATGTAGCCGAATCAGCACTAAAAAGAATGCAGCGAGATATTCGCCGCGCCTTACCTAATAGCATTCGCATCTCTGCTGATCGACAAACCCTTGAACTCATTCATACTGTTGCTGGAGGTCGTTACCGCTCAAGCTATGCGCTTGATGGAACAGGTGACATTCTTGATTTCACTCAAAATGACACCAGTGTGGATGTGTTGGGAACAATACAAAATCTTGATGAGGTGAATTTAGGTAGTGATCGGGTCGTCATCTATCCTTTATCTACCGAAGGCAGTAATGCCTATGCAGGCGACAACACATCAATACTCAATAGTGTAACAACTGCAAATCATCTCAACTTTGCTGCCAAGACCTTCCCTCGAACATCCCCTCAACAACGATTCTTTATTATTGACAGCCCCATTACTTACCACTGTGACTTATCAGCCACGGCAGAAAAAGATAAAGTCCTTCTTCGTTATGATGGTTATAATATTAATACTACTCAACCCACTCCCCCTAGCTCAGGCAGCGCCATGCAAGCAAACTACTTGGCAAGTTGTTCCTTTAGCTATCACTCAGGTTCTAGCACTCGCTCGGCTTTAGTGACATTAGAAATGGTTGTAACCGATGAAGCCGGTGAGTCTATTCGCCTTGTCCATCAAGTTCATGTGGATAATCAGCCATGAATAATCAACGAGGCATCACACTTATTGGTGCTATTTTTGTACTGATTATTGTTAGCCTACTCGGACAATATTTGGTTACTATTGCAGGTGTGCAACGTCAGACTAGTTTACTATCATTGCAGTCTTCCCGTGCTTATCAAGCAGCTAATGCGGGTGTAGAATGGAGTATCGCCAGTGTGATTGCTAATAATACTTGTCCAACATCCCCACCTAGCAATTTTACGGGACTAACAGGATTTACCGTGACAACACTATGCAATAATTTAGGTAGTTTTGATGAAAATGGCATAATACAAAACATCTACCAAATCAGTGCTACATCACAGTTTAGTAGCTATGGCCAGGTAGACTATGTATCACGTAAATTAGAAGTCATTATCCATGATGAGTAACTCGTCTTATAAATACAGTTTCAGCAAAGGTGTCTTTTTCATCTTTGTACTCTATGTTCTTACACAAATAACGGCCTACGCTGCCTCAATTAATGTTACACAAGCACCAGAAGGTGATCTTATTGTATCTCCTCCATTCACATGGTCTACAAGCTATATTAATGATGGCGAGACCAATTTAGGTAATGGCTATAACTGGTTAAGTAAACAACAAGATATGTCCAATACTTTTGAGTTTGTTTATGACGGTAATTTAGATGGCTCTACTGGTGAAGAGGGTGATAGTAATGATATTTATCATCTTGATTCCATTTCACTTTATGTTCCAAATAGTGACCGAGCACTAAAAGAGTTTACCTTGTTTAGTCAAAGTAATAATGGCCCTTGGAAACAACTATTTTCATCTCAAGCGCTTCCTACTCCCTATAACTTTGCTAGAACGTCTGCAGGAGGAATTCGTACAGTGAATCCTCCCTCTAGCTCGTGGTCTCCAGATTATATAAATGATGGTAATACCAGTTTACGCGATGGCTATAACTGGTTAAGTAAACAACAAGATATGTCGAATACCTTTGAGTTTACCTTCGATCCAGATTTAGATGGTTCGGCAGGGGAAACTAATGAGCAATTTACCTTAGATTCTATTTCAGTCTATGTTCCTAGTAGTGACAGGGCGTTAAGAGAGTTTACCTTATTTAGTCAAAGTAATAATGGCCCTTGGCAGCAACTATTTTCGTCTCAAGCTCTTCCTTCCTCCTATAATTTTGCTAAAACATCGGCAGGTGGAGTCCGTGCAGTGAATCCTCCCTCTAGCTCGTGGTCTCCAGATTATATAAATGATGGTAATACCAGTTTACGCGATGGCTATAACTGGTTAAGTAAACAACGAGATATGTCTAACATCTTTGAGTTTACCTTCGACCCTGATTTAGATGGCTCGACAGGAGAAGCGAATGAGCAATTTACCTTAGATTCTATTTCAGTCTATGTTCCCAATAGTGACAGAGCATTAAAAGATTTCGAAATCACGGTTCAAACTACATCTGGCTGGCAGCCTGCTATTGCTTTACAAGCTGCCAAACAACTTGGCGATCAAACATTCTCCATTGGCCCTATTAATAATGTTTTACGAGTTAGGCTAACAACTAGCTCAAACTATGGCGATGTCTATCAACAAATAAATGAATTTGAAATTAATGGTGTCTGGTCGGGAGATAACCCTATCTTTGTTACCAGCCAACTCACTGGAGAACAGCGCTTTGATTTATCCTCAAACCCAACAAATAATGATGGGCGAAGAGAGAGCATTACAAGACTTAAGCTTGAAACCAGCTCTAACCATGGCGGCAGCTATCAACAAATAAATGAATTTGAAATCAATGGTATTTGGTCAGGAGATAACCCTATCTTTGTTGCCAGTCAACTCACTGGGGAGCAACGCTTTGATTTATCCTCAAATCCAACCAATAATGATGGGCGAAGAGAAAGCATTACAAGACTAAAGCTTGAAACCAGCTCTAACCACGGTGGAAGCTACCAGCAAATAAATGAATTCCAAGCATTTGGCTCTTTTGGAGGTATCGTTCCTATAGCATCTTGGCATATGGATGAAGACAGTTGGAATAGCATTACAGACGAAGTAATTGATGCAACAGATAATAATTATCATGGTACAGCTATAAATGGTACAACTACAGAGATGTTAGACTCTGCTATCACGGGCAACCCAGGTAGTTGTGGCTATGCCCAGTTTGATGGTTCTAATGATTATATCGACTTACCAGACCTACCCAATCTCACGAGTAGCTTCACCCTAACAGCTTGGGTAAAATCAACATCAAGTAAACGAGGTCGTATTTTCGCCGATGATGATAATAATCAAGGTGGATATGCACTTAGTTTAAATGAGCCTCGCTCAGGACGATTACGTTTTTATTCTCGCTCAATAAACCCAGTATCATTAGATACTCGTTCTGTTGTTTTACCCCCCAATAAGCATTGGTATTTTGTTACGACTGTTCACGATGCAAACACGAAACAACGGTTTATCTATGTCAATGGAACGCTAGAGGCCAGTGGCACTTATACTGGCACATGGGGAACAGATACTGGCCATGCTAGCATCGGTAGTGAAACGAATGCATCAAAAGAAGGTGTTGGCTTTGCTGCCTTTGAAGGTAATATAGATGAAGTACAAGTATTTGAGAGTGCACTCACACAAAGTCAAATACAAGTCATTATGGCTGAAACGCATCCGTGTGAAGTCATCACTGATGCTTCTAATTTCAATTGTGTCGCTACCAATACTAACGCCATTACAGGAAGGCTTTATACTCAAATTGAAAATCACCCTTTTACACTTGATGTTGCTGCCTTGCAAGATTCAACCACACTTGCAGCTGGATTTTCTAATACCGTAACCGTTGAACTTGTAAATGCCTCTTCAGCAAGTGATTGTGCTTCATATCAAGCACTTGATCCAGCACTTGAACAGTCACTTTCATTCACCTCGATTACCGGCATACAAACAACAGCAAGCATCTCGTCAGAAAAAGCGTATCGAAACCTAAAGTGCCGCGTGACAGATACCACATCAAGCTCTTTGGTCGTAGGCTGTTCTGCTGATTCTTTTGCAATACGTCCACAAGGTTTCACCCTATCTTCCCCCCTAAATAGCACCAGTCACACGGGGTCACAGACTAAAAAGGCTGGCATAACCTTTGATATAACAGCAAAAACAGACACCTTAAATTATGATGGTAGCCCAGTTTTTAATAGCGCTAAAATAACCGCACATAACAATGCAGTTCAAACAGGAACACTGTCAGGTGACTTCCCAGCCGCTGATTTCACGACAGGTAATGCAACGGGTTCAAACTTCACCTATAACGAAGTAGGCATCATTAATCTTGATTCGTATGCTGTGATTGATAATGACTTTACCGCGATTGATAAGGCAGCAGGTGACTGTGTGAGTGGCGGTTCGAACACAGCAGATGCATCAGGAAAGTTCGGTTGTACTATTGGCAATGAAGCTTCATTAACTATTGGCCGATTTATACCTGACCATTTTGAAGTGAGTACCG
>WTAY01000099.1 GCA_013139345.1 Methylophaga sp.
CAATTCTTTTAGTGCGAGAAGTTCTCGTTTAACTTGGGATTTACTTTTCTCGTCTTCCCATTCATCTTTATACGTACCTTCTTCACCAAACTTAATCATATCGTTGCCTTAACCAATCATTACTATCTCTCCATTTTACTGCAATAACAATGAAAAGATGAAATTAATTACTCGCTAAGGAAAACATTAAATTCATATCATTTGACCTGATTCGCCCTACTCTTTGGGTTTTCTGAATCGAAGCGTCATTCGATCGCTTTCACCCATCTCTATGTAATGCTGCCTGTCCTTTTCACCTAAGCGCAGAGTTGGGGGTAAAGTCCAAACACCTTTTGGATGGTCTTTTGTATCCAGTGGATTAGCATTAATTTCTGAACTGGCCTCTAATATAAACCCTGCTTTCTCAGCCAATGAAATAACACGTTTTTCAGTAAGGTAGCCAGATTTTTTCATCGCCTCGATATCAGTATCTGGCTGTGCTCGATGTTCAGTTACGCCAAGTACGCCCCCCGGCTTCAAGGCAGAAAAGAAAGTATTGAACATATCCGTTTCATAGCCACCTTTTAACCAGTTATGCACATTTCTAAAGGTTAAAATCGCGTCAACACTTTCTTTTGGTGCTATTTGCCAATAATTAGGAGGGCCTAACTCAACGAGTGTGACATGGTCATATTTATCAGGTGAGTCTTCCAACCATTGCTGATAGTCACGCTGCATATTCTGCCGCCATTCAGGTCCAGAATTTTGAGGAAAACCTGCCGCAATAAACTGTCCATTTCCTGATTTAATAAAAGGTGCAATAATTTCTGTGTACCAGCCCTTTCCGGGCCATATTTCAATTACTGACATATCCGACTCAATGCCAAAGAATGCAAGCGTTTTTCCTGGGTGGCGATAAATATCTCTCGCTTTATTGCTTGGTGTTCGATGTTCGCTGATAACGGCATTGCCAAGCTTGTACTGCTCAGTCTCGGTAATCAACGTCGCCGAGTTTCTTGCTACAGTAAATAGAAACCATGAGAGTAACCCGATAAGGGTAAAAGTAATAAGTCGTGTCATCGTCATACTGTTACTCCTGCATAAATGAATGATAGCGCTGCAAATCATCAAATGTATCAACATCCCACTGCTGACGGGTTTCGATGAGTGTTAAGTTAAGCTCAGTGATACGTTGATGGGTATTATTAAAGACCTGTTCATGACCCCATGTCATATTGAAGAATAGCTGAGGATGTGCTTTTCTCATTCCAATCATAACGTAACCTCCATCTTCAGCGGGGGCAATAACTACTTCATTTTCTGCTTGAAGTGCAGTCATTGCAAACTCAAGATCGTCAGAAGTAAGAGAGGGACAATCACACCCTATGATCAGTACTGTCGTAGAATATTCTAAAGCTGTGTTAATAGCATGGTGCATACGTTCACCAAGATCATTTCCCTGCTGAAGATGCAGTGATACTGAGTAATTATCAGCACATTGTTCAAAGAAAGCGTGCTCTAAAGAAGGGTTACACCAAAGTTGAACAGGGCAATAGTGTGCTTTATGTAATAAGGATAGCGTTCTATCTGTTAATTCAATATGTACATCAACAGCTTGAGCAGCACTTATCTGAGGCATCAAACGTGTTTTTACTTGTCCTGCAATTGGGGCTTTGCAGAAAACCAGAATGGTTGCATCTGGATATTTATATTCCACGTTTAAATGGCATTAATAATAACTGGGGCATATTCACATCAGTCACATGCTGATATTGACTTAGGCCAATTGTCATTTTGTCATGCCCTTGTTGTGGCTGATCAATATAACTAGCAAATAATCTATCCCAAATACTAATAGAAAAGCCGTAGTTACTATCTGTTTCAGTTTGAAGTGTTGAGTGATGAACACGGTGCATATCGGGTGTCACTAAAATTAATCGAAGACCTTTATCAACCGCTAATGGAATCTTCACATTACTATGATTAAACAAGGCACAACTGCTCAATATAATTTCAAAGGCAAGAACAACAACAGGCTCAACACCTATAATTAAGATGCAAAGTGATTTGTAACACATTGATAACATTATCTCGACTGGATGAAACCTAACTGCTGTTGTCACATCAAAGTCTAAATCAGTGTGATGAACTTTATGTAAACGCCACAACCATGCCCAACGATGTGATGCACGATGCTGACCATAAATAGCTAAATCAAGTAGCACAACACCCAGTACAAAGTGTAGCCAAGTGGGTAATTCAACAACATTTAACACGCCCAAATTATGCTCAGTAATATAGCTTGCTACAGCGATAGCACTACCGGCGATTACAAACCGCATAATAAGTGTACTTAAAAATGAAAGCCCTATATTGACTGTCCAACGCTGCCAACGTGAATGATGTAATTGTCGTCGTGGGGCTATCAGCTCCCAAGCAATCATTATTACAAGTACTGCAATAAAAAGTGATAAACGTTCTATGCCTTCCAAAATAATCCCTTTCTATATAATTCTTCTAACTCTGTGGGATCAGCACCAAAAAAATAACGTAACCGTAACCACCACATTAGAGAGATAGTTTTAAATATGCCAAAACTAACCCATCGTCGACCAGAACTTGCCACCTTACTTCGACTGCAATAGGGTTTGCTATCACCTTTTAGCTTAGCGGATAAGTCAATATCTTCCATCAATGCAATATCGGCATAACCTCCAACTTGGTCGAACACATCCTTTTTGACAAATATCGCTTGATCACCCGTAGCTATCCCCGTCCAACGAGAACGCTTATTCATCAGCCAAGCCACAATAGTTAGCATTTTATGCTGTCCAAATAGCGAGATATCAAACCGTCCCCAGCTATAACCATTGTCTATCGCTTGCTGAATATTCTCGACAGCATCATTAGGCAAAGAGGTATCTGCATGCAGAAATAAGACAATAGGTGCTCCCGCCATCGCAGCCCCCACATTCATCTGAATGGCGCGACCTTTATCTGCTGTAATAACATAATCAACAAAAGGTTCAGCTACTTTTGCAGTGTCATCATGACTACCACCATCCACTACAATGAGCTCGCAATGAGGTCTCAAAGACTGAAGTTTAGTCAGAAAAGTAATAATCCCCACCTCTTCATTTAAGGTGGGAATAATAATGCTTATCTCTGCCATAGCGAGTAACTAACAGCAGTCTGTTTCATCACCACAACATTCATCCGAACCGCTATGTGTACCGCCTTTGGTTTCGCTTGCAGGTCGAAGTGTGCCGGCTGGTGCACACCATGATGTGGGTTCTTTTAAGGTCTTAGGAGTAATACCAATAAAGTCATCGCCATATACACCTTGAGTCATTAGCTCGAACGAGCGTGCACAGGTTGCAATACGTTGGCCACATGGATACACATGTCCTTCATCATCATAAACTTCAGAATATGGACCACGATAAATGACGGCATGACCAACATCTAAACAAGGCTCAGCTTTAGGTTTGGTCGCAGTAATTGTCACCGAGCGAAACTCAAT
>WTAY01000168.1 GCA_013139345.1 Methylophaga sp.
TGAAGATGCAGGTTTTCCCCATTAACCCTTAATTTATCTCCTCACCCCAACCCTCTCCAACAGGAGAGGGAGTTTTAGCTCCTTCTCCCTTGAGGGAGAAGGTTGGGATGAGGGGGACAATCTAAATGCCAATCATTAATCTGGTGTTATGCGACATCTCTGATTATCTGCAACTTGGATGGTCACGGGCATGTAATAGTGTGAATATTATGAGTGCATAAACTTGGAATGCTTGTTGCAGATAGGATAGTCCCAAAGAGGTTTGATTTAGATGAATATCTGTAAGAATAATCCTTTGAGTTATATAATGCCTTAAAAGTATAGGGTTAATTAGTGAAAATGATACCAAAGTACGTAGGGATAAATAGACAATAAATGAATGTTTTTTCCGGTCTCTTATGACACTTAGGCAATAAGTATTGGTATGACATTTCTTTAGCAACAAAAATGAGGGACGATGGCAATGAGAACGTTGAAAATTGGTAAGCGACTAATGATCGGTTTTTCAGTATTGATCATTATTATTGCAATAGCATCGGTGAATGCTATTTGGCAGATAAAAGGTCTGCAAATACAATCTCAAAAAGTAGTTGAATTACGGGTGCCTACCGCAGCGGCAAGTGCCAGTATTCTCAATGGTGTTAACCACGCCTTAGCCGCCTTACGAGGCTGGATGATTTTAGGTAAAGATAAGTTTAAGAGTGAACGCGCACTTGCTTGGGAGTCGGAGATCAATAATTCTCTAGCTATTTTGGAAGAAAAGTCTGTTAATTGGACAAACCCAGACAATATAGCGCGCTTAGCCGAGTTAAAGTCATTGCTTACAGACTTTGCTAGTGAGCAACAAAAAATTGAAGATGTTGCTCAAACGATGAGTAACACACCCGCCTTAAAAATGCTGTTTGAGCAAGCCGTACCTCAAGCAGCAATTATGTCTAAGCAAATTACGTTGATGATTGATCTCGAAGCGCAGCTAGAGGCGAATCCAGATAGAAAAGCATTGTTGGGTATGATGGCGGATGTTCGAGGAACATTAGGTCTAGCGTTAGCAAATATTCGTGGTTATTTATTATCAGGTGAAGAACAGTATAAAAATAACTTTGATGCCTTATGGGCCAAAAATGATCAACGTTTTGCAGATTTGAAACGAAATAAATCATTACTGAGTTTCACTCAAGCTAAAGCGTTTAGTGCATTTGAAGATGCAAGAATAGAATTCTCTCCAGTGCCTCCAAGCATGTTAGAAATACGAGGCAAAGATGACTGGAATTTAGCCAATTATTGGCTGGCGACAAAAGCGGCACCGATTGGCTTTCAAATTAAAGTTATTTTGAAAGAAATGTCAGATAATCAAGCACAATTACTTGCCGAAGATGCCGCGTTAATGAAAGAACAAGCGGAGACATCAACTTCGGTTTCTTGGTTATTATTATTAGTGGGCATGTTAATTGGCTCCTTTACTTCAATTATTGTTTCTCGCAGTATTGTTAATCCTATTGCAGCATTAGATAAAACGATTATGAATGTTGATAAATCAAATGATTTGACGGTAAGAGCGATAGAAGAAGGGGGAGATGAGATTTCAGAAATTTCTCATGCATTTAATAATCTCCTGAAAGGGTTCCAAACAACATTGGCGAACGTGAGAAATGCGAATAATCAAATAGCAGATTCATTGAGTAAAACATCGGTTATTTCTGAACAAACAAGCACTGCGATTAAGCAGCAAAAGGACGAAACAGAGCATCTAGCGATGGCGATGAATGAGATGTCATTAACTGTCAATGAGATTGCCAAAAATACAACACAAACATCCGTCAATTCAAATGAAGCGATTAGTCAGGTACATGCGGGTTCGCAGGCAATGCAAGGCACAATCTCAACGATTCAGAGTTTGGCTGGCGCTATTGATAAAACAGGCGGCACAATTACAGAGCTTGAACAGAGAATAATTGATATTTCGAGTGTATTAGATGTGATTAGTGGTGTGTCGGAACAGACTAACTTATTGGCACTTAATGCTGCAATTGAAGCTGCGCGAGCAGGAGAGCATGGTCGTGGCTTTGCAGTGGTTGCTGATGAAGTGAGAGCATTAGCAAGTCGAACACAAGATGCAACAGGAGAGATTGCAAAAATAATTGATCAATTACAACAAGGCTCTAAGCATGCCGTTTCTTCAATGACTGAAAGTCAAAACCATGTGAAAAATGCAGTTGAACAAGCAAGTTCGACTGGGAATTCCTTAAATATGATTGCAGACGTTATTGAGCAAATTAGTGGCATGAGTACACAAATTGCCACTGCTGCCGAGGAGCAGGGTGCGGTATCAATAGAAATTAGTCGAAATGTAGAGAGTATCAATGTTGCATCAGAGCAAACCTCTGATGCAGCAGCTCAAAGCTCACAGTCCAATCAGGACTTGGCTCAATTTGCTACAGGTTTGAATGACTTGGTTAAGGGCTTTAAAGTTTAGCCTTTACCCTTATTATGAGAAAACCTCAGATTTTTTTAAGAGTCTGGGGCTTTTTTATGCGAGGGAAGTTGAGTGGATAATAGGCTCGCACTTGCCACAAATAATGTAGAAGCAATCAAGCAGCCAATCAAACTATAGTGCTGATATATTAAGCCTGATAAAACGGTGCCCGTTAAGCGTCCTCCCGCATTTGCCATATAATAAAAACCAACATTCATTGCGACTTTGTCATGGTCGGACCATTCAACAATTAAATATGAATGTACTGCTGAGTTCATAGCAAATACAATAGCAAAGAGGCTTAAACCAATTAGAAGTACGGTCGTCGGTTCACTTGATTGATAGAGCCCGTATGCGATTAAAATAGGCAATAGCATTAATATTGTTGCGAGTATGGTTGTCGTTTTCCCTGTTGGAGTATGTTGTTTAAGAAAGGCTGGAGTTGCAGCTTGGACTAAACCATAAGCAATAATCCATAATGCAAAGAAACTTCCTATCTGCTCAAATCCCCAGCCTAAGGTGCTTGTTAAATAGACTGGCAAGCCAACGACAAACCAGACATCTCTTGAACCGAATAAGAAAAAGCGTGCAGCGGCAAGCCAGTTAATGGCGGGGTCATTGGCAAAGAGTTGTGAAAACTTCGCTTTGGCTTTTGTCTTACCTAGATCGCGGGGCAATAAGAATAAGGTGATAAGAAAAACAACAAACAGACCGCCAGCAAGAATAGTTAAGGCATTTTGAAAGCCGTAAACAGCCAGTAATAGCCCACCAAGAAAGTAACCCACCCCTTTTAATGTATTTTTAGAACCGGTTAAAATTGCAATCCATTTGAACAGTTTTCTTGATGTAGTTCCATTATCGTTACTGCTGGGCACAAAATGTTTAACACTGGCTTTGGCACTCATTTTATTGAGATCTTTGGCGATGCCAGATAAAGCTTGCGCTGCCATGACATAAACAATAGTAAGGAATTCACTGGGTATGGTGAGCATGAGCAAAGCAATGACTTGCAATAACATGCCGGCATGCATAGTGGTATTGAGGCCAAAGCGAGCGCCCAGCCAGCCACCGACTAGGTTTGTGATTATGCCGAAGAATTCATAAAATAAAAACAGACTAGCAATGGCAAGCGGTGTGTAACCAAGCTGGTGGAAATAGAGCACCACCAACATGCGAATAGCACCGTCAGTTAATGTAAAAGCCCAATAGCCTCCCGTGATGACGGCATAGTTTCGTAGGCTTTGCACAGCATTCATTTTTACATTGCCCGAGCAATCATCGAGGCGAGATCAATCATGCGGTTCACATAGCCCCATTCATTGTCATACCAGGCTAATATTTTCACTTGAGTACCGTCAATCACCATGGTCGATGGGGCATCAATAATGCCTGAACGAGGATCATTGGTGTAATCAGCAGATACAAGAGGTCGAGTTTCATAACCCAATATATCTTTCAGAGCATCTTCAGATGCTGCTTTAAATAGGGCATTTACTTCATCAGCATCTGTTGGGCGCGATGATTCAAATACAAAGTCAGTCAGAGAACCATTTAATAATGGCACACGAACAGCCAAGCCATTTAGCTTGCCTTCTAACTCGGGAAAAATGGTGGTAATCGCTTTAGCTGAACCTGTTGTTGTAGGGATTAATGATTGGCTACTAGCTCTAGCACGACGTAAGTCTTTATGACCTTTATCAACAATAGTTTGTGTATTGGTGATGTTATGAATCGTCGTCATAGAACCATGTTTAATACCTAATGATTCATGCATCACTTTAACAATAGGTGCAAGACAATTGGTTGTGCATGATGCCGCTGTAACAATATGGTGTTGAGCAGGATTATAAAGGTCATCATTAACACCATAAACAAGGTTAAGAGCAGGTGCTGGACAGGGTGCTGAGACTAAGACTTTTTTAATGCCTTGATCAAAATAAGCCTGAAGTTGCTGCGGTGTTTTGAATTTCCCCGAGCACTCTAATACCAAGTCAACATCATACTGAGCCCAGTTTACCTCTGATGGTGATGGGTGTTGGCTAAAGCTAACCGTTTGATTATCAATTATGATGTGCTTATTGTTACTGGAGATGGCTTTATCTTGGCCCCAGCGACCATGAACAGAATCAAATTCTAATAAATGAGCATGGCATGCTGCATCACCGCTGATTTCATTGATATGAACAAAGTCGAGTTCATTGCTGTTCCAGCCTGCTTGTAAAGCCAGTTTTCCCATGCGACCAAAACCATTTATTCCAACACGAATGGCCATTGTTTAATTCCTTACGAAAAAGAAAAGTCGTACCAATACAGATGTTGATACGACTTTTTAAGTTTTAGACTACTGAGTGAATACGAGACTTAAAAGCTTCCCCAGCTATCTTTCTTCTGAACGCGGATTCTAGGTAGAATTAAACCAAGTAAAAGTCCACCAAATAATACTGCGGCACCGATTAAGAACCAGCTTTTGGCATCACTATCTTTCAACGTACTATTTTCAATAGTGAGAGATTGCATCTGATTATCAAGACTTTGGATCTTTTCTTTTAGCTGACGATTATCATTCTTAAGTGCCACAGCATTTGATGCTGTTCTACGTAAATCATCAAGCTCTTTGCTTAGACGCTGTGATGTTTCTTTAAGTGATAAGTTTTCACTACCAGACGTTGAGTTTTGTGATGCTAGCGCCTGAATTTCTTCTTTATACTTAGCCAGTTCCAATTCTAAATTAGCCACTTTTTGTTGGCTGGCAGCAAGACTATCACGAGAACTTGGTGAATTACTCAAGTAACGTGTTAACACCCAGCCTGTGACACCTTTTTTGGTTTGTACTTTAGAATAACCGGCAGGATCTGTCTCCAGAACCTCAAGTTTAGTGCCACTAAGTAACATTTTACGGATGGCAAATTTTACACCTTGCCCGTTACGCATCGTAATTTCAAGTTCATCTGAAACATAGCGAGTAGTTTCAGCAATACTCAATATAGGAGCTAATAAAGGAAGCGTGAGAAGTATGCTTAAAATGGTTTTTTTCACAATAAATTTCTATAAGTCAGTTAGTTAAGGCTCTATTTTATCAGATACAGCGTTAAATACTTTAATTCAGGTCACATTCGCTCAAAATTGTGGGTTGATAACAGAGCAAAATTTATATGGGCATGTGTTCATGCTTGTTTTGTATTAGAGTGATCTTCTAAAATATACAGGCTATTCCCCAAGATTTTCTTAGCGATTGATTTTGCCTGGCTAGCATATTCTGCTAAATCGGCCTCATTCTTGATAGCGCTAAAATCAAATATTCTTATTGCGCCAATCGACAATGATAAGAGTGGGTAAAATACATCGT
The DNA here is from genome assembly GCA_013139345.1 of Methylophaga sp. Taxonomy (GTDB): domain Bacteria; phylum Pseudomonadota; class Gammaproteobacteria; order Nitrosococcales; family Methylophagaceae. Next base: position 5,820 of record WTAY01000168.1, read on the forward strand.
TATTATAGCGATCTCGGGCTGACATACCTTGTTGGTTTATATGCTCGTCGCGATATAGTTTGGAATGCGTATTGGTAAATGCAGATAAAATATCATTACATCGTTGCTGCCAGTTCGTACTTTCAAATAGGATGATAAAATCATCGCCACCTACGTGACCAACGAAATCTAGATTAGGGTCACTGTGTTCAATTAATATCTCAGCGGTATATCTAATTGCTTTATCACCTTTGCCAAAACCATAAATATCGTTATAGGGTTTAAAGTTATCCAAGTCGAAATAACACATCACTACATCACGTTGTTGCTTTATTGCTGTTGTTATATGTTCACTGATTGGAACATTACCAGGTAAGCCACTAAGAGGATTGGCATGGCGGGCAGTTGTTATTTGTAGTTCGGTAATTTGTTTGAGCAAGTCCATTAGGCTACCTACGCCCTCATAGCGATCATACTTGGTAATTATAAATAGCCCATGCTGCAGTGATGTATTTTGACTCGTGATGCGATGACTTAACTTCTCAAGAGGAAGGGAGGCATCAGCAATAGTAGGATTGGTATCCATAAATAAACGAATTGGTTTTCTACCATGTAGATCTCGTCCATAACGACTGGCATATAAGTTCATAATTTCATCACGCCATACTATGCCTGCAATAGAAAAGTCTTCATTGATAACTGGCAAAGCCGTGAGATCTGGGGATTTATGAAAACGCTCACCGACATGGGAAACATCATCATTTATAGTAACTGGGCTGAGCGTGGTTAAGAGGCTATGGACTAGGCTTTCTACTCTAGGGGTATTGGACTTAAACGAAGGAATATTTTTTCTTTTAGAAAATAACTCAGTGGGAATGCTACGCAAAGGTTGAATTGAAGGGCGATCAAAATAATAGCCTTGGGAGAATTCAATATTCATATCAAGCGTGGTTAAATACTCTTCACGCACTTCAATACCTTCACCAATAACTCGACAGTTTATGCCCTTTGCTAAATCAACCATAGATTGAACAAATTGACGTTTATGCTGATCGTTATGAATATCTTGCATAAAATGGCGATCAAGTTTGACAAAGTCAGGTTTAATCTCAGACCAAGTACGGAGGCCTGAATAGCCTGCACCTAAGTCATCAATTGCAATTTTGAATCCCATCTCACGGTAGTGATCCGTTGCATCACGCATTAGCTGATAATCATCAATTGGATACTGCTCCGTTAACTCAATAACGATTTGCTTAGCAGGTAGCCCTGCTCGTTTGATAAAGTCTAACGTTAAACCGTGCTGATAATCTTGATGTAACAGTACCTCGGGGATCGTGTTGATAAATAATTTGCTATCAAGTTTAAATTGACTGAATTGCTTAATTGCCACCTCGCGACATAACAAATCTAGCTCTGCTAAACGGCCGTGGCGACTAGCGGCATCAAATAAAGTAATAGGTGAGTGGAGCGGGCTATTAGAAGGGCCACGAATTAATGCCTCATAGCCATAAATCTTATTTTTTTTTGTTCGAAATAATAGGTTGAAATAAGGGCGTGAGTGATGCTGTTTCAAGAATATCTTCTAACGATTGGTACTGTAAAAGCTCTTCCTGAGTCATGTTTAAACCCTATTTTTGGCTATAAAAAAGTAAAAAAAAGCCCCATCCAATAATCAGATGGGGCCTTGAGAGTTACAAAAGTAAC
>WTAY01000117.1 GCA_013139345.1 Methylophaga sp.
TATTGGGTTGCTTTGCTAACCTCAGTGCTTCTAGTTTAAACTCTTTCGTGAAGGCGGTGTGTTGTCTGCTCATTGGGGACTCCAATTTAGTTTTTTTGGTGTCCAGTTTTTTGGGGGAGCCTCAGACCGCTACCAAAATCATCCAATGCGAAGCGGCAACCAAACTCTGACAGAGTTCTCATAAAGACAGTTGCATCACGCAGGTTAGCAATGGCAGCTGTTTCTGTTATCTCAAACTTTATCTTTTCAACAGGCACGTCACCACGTTGAAACTCTCGAATAATGAAGCCTAACATAGCTTCATCTCCCAATGATTGGCCAGATAAGTTAATCGACATACTTTTAACATGGTTAAGGCGCTCTGCATGGCGACTTACCCAAAGCAAAGTATGCTCAATGACCCAACGATCAATTCGAGTGATAGAGTTATATCGTTCAGCCGCAGGTAAAAAGGCACCCGGGGGGACAATGGTGTCATCTGGCATCCTTAGTCTTAATAACACCTCATAACTAATACCGCTATCAGGATCGGCCAATGGAATAATAGGCTGGCAATACAACTCAAACCTATCATTATCTAAGGCATCATTAATCTCATTGCTCCACTGAATTTCACCTTGTCGCTGCTTTAATCGATCACTATCTTCAGTATATACTTCAATGCGGTTGCGTCCCGCATCTTTAGCGGCATAACATGCGCCATCAACGTGTCTTAAAGCCTCATGACTATCTTGAATATGCTTATTAACCTGAGCTAGGCCTATGCTAATTCCAATCGTGAAAACATGGTCTTCCCAATGAAAACGGAAATCAGCCAATAAATCGATAATTTTTTGGCAGGTATCATAAGCTTGATCTAAGCCACAGTGTTCCATCAATAAAGAGAACTCATCACCACCTAATCGTGCCAACGTATCCCTTTGTCGAACATTTGCTAATAATAAATCACCAACCTGACGTAATAATTCATCTCCAGCTACATGACCGCAAGTATCATTAACAATCTTAAATTGATCTAAATCCATAAAACATAAGGCATGCTCAGAGGTCTCATCTTTAGCCGTTCTTACAACCCTATCAAGGCGAAACTCGAACTCACGTCGGTTAACAAGACCTGTTAACAAATCATGACTTGCTTGATAGGATGTTTCTTCACTTAGCTTCTTAGCTTCGGTCACATCCTCTTGGGTCGCAATAAAATGGCTAACGTCATTATTTTCGTCAAATAAAGGACAGATATGTTCTCGAGCCCAATACAAACCACCATTTTTCTTACGGTTGTGCATATCTCCTCGCCACTCAGAGCCTGATAGCAAAGTATCCCATAACTTCTTATAAGTAGACTTTGGCGTTAAACCAGACTTAAGAATGCTCGGTTTTCCCCCAAGGACCTCCCTGAGTGTATAGCCAGTGATACTCGTGAATTTGGGGTTAACATATTCAATAACACCATCCTTATTCGTGATAATTATTGAATTAGGGCTGTGCTGAACAGCTAATGATAATTTCTCTAACTCTAAATGAGTTCTTTTTGAATGAGTGATATCTCGAGCGATGCCATACACACCTTGAGTTTTTCCTTCTGCATCTAGAACAGGTGTTTCAGTTACTCTAAGTGTATGCAAACTACCAGATTTATTGAAAATCTCAACATCATAAGAGTGTGAAGATTCGCCCGCCAAAGTCTTATCTGTAAGTTTTCCTATCTTTTTATTCAGCTTACTATTCGGCATATAAGTTGTGTAATGTTTTAAAAATTCATTTACGCTATAACCCAATATAGCTTCAATTGAAGGACTGACATAAGTAAAAACACCCTCGATATTATGTTGATATATAAAGTATTTATCTGTAATATTTTCAACCAGGCCTCGGTATTTCTCTTCACTTTTCTCTAATGATTTACTGTGCTCTCTAATTAAGGCAGTTTTACTGTCGACCTCTTGCTTCACTCGTTGTACTCGACCGGTAATCCCCAGTAAAAACATGCCCATTAAACTTAAAGTAACAAAGGCACCCGTAATAATAATAAAAAATGTCCATGTTGAATAAACATCAATAAAATGTTGTGAAGCCGTATAAGTGAATTGCCATGTCCTATCCCCAATAGTCACTTCTCTCTGAGCGATTAACGATTCAGGAACAATAACTTTAGTAACCTCTCCTCCCTTTATAGTAGAAAATAATATTCGATTATCAGATAAGTCTGTGATCGTAACCTCAAGCCACTTTTTAGAGTCACCTATTAATAAGTCATGAAACAATTGTTGAAATTTAAACACATGACCCACAATCCCTCTCATATGCTCACCTTTCATCACTGGACTTAAATATACAAAGCGATTCTTAGCATCAGGATCGGATAGCTCTAATATGGGGGATATCAGTTTACTTTGTTGACTCAATGCTATTTCTTGACATGTTTTCTGTCCTTGCTCTCCTGAGCAGACATTGAAACCAAGAAAAGTTGATGGCTGCTTAGCAATAATCTGGTGACCGCTCGGCAATTCAGAATATTTGACTACATAGTAATCCTGCCGTTGTTTAGCGGTGATGAATTGCTGTCCATCTTCAGATAACTCACTAATTTTATAACCTTGATTCTGCTCATAAGCAGAGCGATTTTCATCGTTTACATATTCAATCCAGACAACGGAAAACACATCACGCTTATAAGAAGAAAGATCCTTCAGATAGTCATCAAACTCTTGCTTACTTACAAACTCACTATTTTGAAAATAAGCACGCATACTTTGTAATAATGAAGCTTGTACTTCTAATTTAGTTTCAGCAATAGCATGCACATGCTCCACACTATTAGAGAATCGTTGGACTATTTGCTCATGTTCTTGCTCTCGTGCATTTTGTAAAACAGCCACCAATAAGACAAATAATATCGTCATTGGTAAGGCCACACTATAAAGCCTACTTTTCCAACTCTCTCTAGGTGATGCAAATAAGATAAGCACTATTGGAGTGAACACCACAATGCCCAAGGCTCCACCCACCCACCAAACAAGTAATGACTCTAGCCATGTTTCAGCCGCTAACACGCCAAGCAGTAGATCAACCGCAACAGTAAATAATGCAGGAATCAAGGATGAAACTATTCCGGCTAAGATAAAAAATTTAAATATATTCCCATCTTTAATAAGTGTCGATGGCCAGACTTTATAGTGAACAAGTAACCAACGAGCTAATCCAGCTTGCATCATTGCTTGGAAGCCAATTAACACGCACATGCTTATAGAAATGGAGTCATTCACACCGATAAGATCAACAGCAACAATAAAGTCGCCTAAAAATACGGCAGGTAATAAGCGGTATCCCCAAATCAATACAGCGGCAGTTGCAATACCTGTAGGCGCCCACAATGGTGTTGCACCACTAGGCGGCAGTGATAATGTCAGCGTAAATTGACCTGAAATGAAATAAGCAATGGTCAATAATATGCTGAGAATAAGTGTTTTACTTAATTGCTTCACACGACTCCCTAGCTGAATCAACTGGTTTGTAATCTAGTTTAGCCCAAAACCGTTATAACAGGTATGATCTACATCAATTACTTTCTGGAGGATTGCCGTTAATGACTTTCGCTCGCTTTATTCCGTTTTTAACTTTATTTCTCATTTCCAGCTTTAGTCATGCTAGTCCTATTTTTGACTGGACAAGTAATAACATCCAACTATTACACGGCCATGATTTTAAATTAGGCGATGAAAGTCGAACTCTGGTGACTATTCAGCATGCTGATGGATGGCGTTATGGTGAAAATTTCTTTTTTATTGAGTTTATTGATCGTGATGATACCGGCACTGCAGTATATGGTGAGTTTTACCCCCGTTTAAGTTGGTCAAAAATAACAGGTAAAACACCCTCATCATCGTTTATAAAAGACTTCTCACTGGTCGGTGGTTTTAATGGAGGAAGCTTACCCAAGAAAGATCCTTATAAAGCCTATTTATTAGGTCTAGGAGTACGTTTTGATGTTCCCTCGATGGACTTTCTATTTTTAGATATCATGGCCTTTAAAGCTGAAAATGTTCATACAACGGGTATTCAAATTACCCCTGTATGGAGTGCCCCTTTTCAAATAGGTTCACTCCATTTCATTTTCAAAGGTTTTCTTGATTGGCAAAGTAGAAAAGCAACGGGCGGAAGTAGCACTATCTTAACTCAACCCAAATTATTACTTGATGTCGGCCAATTATTAGGCAATAAAAATACATTTCATGTCGGTATTGAGTATCAGTATTGGCATAATAAATTTGGCATCAAAGGGATTACAGAAAGTCTGCCCCAAGCCATAATAATGATGACATTTTAAACGATGACAAATCGTGCCATCTTATTAGCTAACCTAGGCTCTCCTCAACACGCTGAGACTAAGGCTGTTCGACATTACCTCAACCAGTTCTTAATGGATCCCTATGTTATCCAAGTGCCTTGGTTATTACGTCGGCTTATTGTCAGTCTCTTTGTTTTACCTCGTCGACCTAAAGCATCGGCTGAGGCTTACCAAAGTGTATGGTTAAAAGAAGGTTCGCCCCTTGTCGTATTATCTGAACGCTTAAAACGCGCATTACAAGCACGGCTGGAAGTTCCTGTAGCGATGTCTATGCGCTACGGTAATCCAAGTATAGAGAGCCAAATTTTAGCATTATCCAAGCAGAGTAACATTGAGGAAATTCTATTTATTCCCCTGTCTCCACATTATGCTGAAAGCACGGTGACAACCTCTATTGAACAAGCAAAGCACGTCATCAAGAAACACAGCCTCAATATAAAACTAACGGTCATTGAGCCTTTTTACCAACAAAAAGACTATATAGATACGCTTGTTAATTCAGCTAAACCTTACCTTGAACAGCCTTTTGATCATCTCATTTTTAGTTATCATGGTTTACCTGAGTCACATATCACTAAACTTGATGAATCAGGTACACACTGCTTAAAACAAGATAATTGCTGCCAACAAGACAACGAGTGTCATCAACGCTGCTATCGCCATCAGGTATTTAAAACGACGGAGTTGTTTGTTGAAAAGTCTGGGCTATTGCCAGAGCAATATTCCATTGCCTTCCAGTCCCGTCTTGGTCGAGCAAAATGGTTGGGACCGAATACAGAAGATAGATTGCGAGAATTGGCACATTCAGGAGCAAAAAACATTCTGGTTATTTGTCCTGCATTTGTAACAGATTGCCTAGAAACACTTGAAGAGATAGCCCTTCGTGGACAAGAAGTATTTGAAGAAGCAGGAGGAGAAAAGCTAACGCTTATCCCTTGTTTAAATGATCAAAAAGAATGGGTAAATGTGTTGGCTTCTTGGTGTAAATAGGCTATAGACCCGTTATCATTCAAGATGCAGGTTTTTAGTGCTTATAATAGCGGTGATAGTAAGGCCTATTATTGACATAATAGTCGCTCTATTGCTCAATAATATAACGCTACTAGCGCAGTTAGTATAAGTGATGCAGATAATCAGAGAGACGCATAACACCAGATTAATGATTGGCATTTAGCTTGTCCCCCTCATCCCAACCTTCTCCCTCGAGGGAGAAGGAGCTAAAACTCCCTCTCCTGTTGGAGAGGGTTGGGGTGAGGAGATAAAATTAAGGATTAATGGGGAAAATCTGCATCTTGAATGATAACGGGTATAGAACCTAGCCGAATAGCTCGATAACTAAACTCGACCTAATAAAGGCTGACGTACTACCTGACTTGTATATTCTCCACCTGGACCATACGAGCTTGGGTTTACATCACGACCACGTAGAATGCTCATGGCTTTTTGTAGATATTGGCGATTTACATTCACAATGCCGCCATTGATTTGATTATTCTCACGGCAACCTTGAGCGGCCTCTCTTAAAGAATCTAAAACACGGTTAAGACGATGAGCGTCTTGTGCTGTTTGATTTTCAACAAATGCTTCTAAGCCTTCTTTTCCTGAAGAAAATCCAGCGGTTTGTAATACGGACTCACGTTGGCGACCTAATTGCTCTAACTTTACAAGCAAAGGTTGCTTCTTGGCAGACATCTCATTCATCACGTCAGCATTGGACTCAGTCAATGCATTGCGTTCACCTTTCAACAAAACTAATAGCTGTGATGCAGTATCTAGTTCTGCCTGTAAAATACTCTGTATTTGTTGTAAAGATGTCATAGCCATGGTGTTTACCTAACGAAGTTGAGACTCAAAATTAATCATATTTTGTGCTAGCTCAGTTGCATCTACCTGATATGAACCATCAGCAATAGCGGCACGCAATGCTTCTACTCGTTCATTATTAACGACAGGTGTATCTGATAATGTCTGCTGCAAAGAACGCAGTTGCGTGGCAGTATCAGTCAAACTAACAGTATCGGTACGAACTGGGTTCGCACTAGATTGAACATCAGCAGCTTTATCACTGCCACTGTTTTCACGTGCACTGACATTTCGAGTAGAATTTAACCCCGATTGACCAGCATTTTTTATATTATTTATTTCTGACATAACCATGTCCTTGATTTAGAGTCTGACCCTATTATCGGACAGATTCTAGAAAACTTGAGTAAATAATACTCTTTTTTCACTTTATTCTTTATGGCAACCATTACATTGTTACTTTAACAATACCAGGCGCATCAACGACACCTTCGACCACACGTTTAGATGAGATATTCTTCACTCGAACACGCTGTCCTAAACTTGCATCTGATAAAGCCATACCACTCATCCTAACTTCCATTTTACCTGCCAGCGCCACCAACATAATATGTTCACCACGATGAACTAATTTTTGTGCTTGCACACTTTTAGGTTTAATCACCGTCCCTAATGCAATGGGGTATTTTAACTGCTGGCCAATAACCTGACGAGTATTATCAATATAACCTTGACGTAAAGAGCCAATATCTAACTGTTGTAGCTTAATATCTGAGGCCGTAATCAACTGATGTGCAGACAATGGTTTTGCTGCAACCACCACCGCTTTAAATACTTTCACTTTAACTGGCACATACACGGTCCATGCCACAGGAGCATTACACTTTACTCCGACTGTTTGGTTTCCTATTCCCGTTCCTACTAGCTTATTAAACGCCTCTAAGCGCGTATCACATGCTTGCAACCTCAAGCGTGAATCTAATGATCCCATCGCTATTTGCGGGCTATCAAAACGTTCTTGAGCCATTGATAAAGCATACTCATAAGCAACTTGTTCAATATTATCAAGCGAGTGTAATGTATCCGCATTCACATTTACGGCTAAAAACAGTCCACACAACAGGCTTAGTTTATTTTTCCAACAATATCTCATATCATTACCTCAACATCTTTTACTAGTGCCACTTTTCTGACATTAGTTGAATCTTATCAAGGTCAAAGCAATTACTATGCCCATTAAAATAATCCACTATATCCAAGTTACTTGAAGATACAGCTTTCTAGCCTTCTCCCTCTCCTGTTGGAGAGGGCTGGGGTGAGGAGATAAAATTAAGAACTAAAACCATGTTGATACGCTATGCCCAAAAGACACAAAAAGCACATGGTTTATCTACAGATTCATTGAATACGAGTATATACTCAAGATTCATCGATAAGAACCGATATAGAAAAATATTAAAGATAGGAGCATAACCAATGCCAAGTATGATGGATGGTGTAGACCAACGCACTCAACTCGTAGGTCAAAACCGCTTAGAAATGTTGCTATTTCGACTGGGTACAAAACAGAAGTTTGGCATTAATGTCTTTAAGGTAAAAGAAGCAATACCCTGCCCTAAGCTTACTAAAATACCTAATTCTCATCCTGTTGTGCGAGGTGTTGCTCACCTTCGTGGTGAAACAATCAGTATCTTTGATTTAGCGATGGGAATAGGTGGTCGGCCTATCGAAGACCTCAGTAAAAGCTTTGTCATTATCACCGAATATAATCGCTCAGTTCAGGGCTTTCTTGTTAGTAATATTGAACGTATTGTAAATACAACATGGGCAGATATTTTACCGCCTCCTTCAGCGACAGGCCGTAATAACTATATGACCGCTATTACTCGCATTGACGATGAAATCATTGAAATTATTGATGTTGAAAAAGTGATGTCTGAAGTTGTTGGTGCTGATGAAGCAGTGTCATCAGACCTTGTTGAAAATTACGCCTCGCAGAATGCGGAATTTCGTCCCCATATCCTCGTTGCGGATGACTCAAGTGTTGCTCGTAACCAAGTTAAACGAACGATGGAGCAAGTCGGTATTGATACAACCATTGTTCGAGATGGTAAAGAAGCCTTAGATCAACTTAAAGCATGGGCAGATGAAGGAATTGATGTTAAAAATCACATTGCCATGTTGGTCTCAGATATTGAAATGCCTGAAATGGATGGCTATACACTCACGATTGAGATTCGTAAAGATCCTCGCCTACAAGATATAAAGATCCTATTACATTCATCAATGAGTGGCACATTCAATAATAATATGGTGGAAAAAGTAGGTGCCGATAAGTTTATCCCTAAATTCTCACCCGATGATCTTGCAAACACAGTACAAGAGCTTCTTGAGGAATGGAAAACAGAACAATCGAAATAAATTACATATTTTGACCATAAAAAAGGCTCCTGACGGAGCCTTTTTTATGTAATTAAACTAGAGCTAGCTTAACTTATGAACCAAAGCCTGTTACATCTGCCGGCATAGGAATAGCCTTGCCAGATTGTGTCACCATATCACTTGTCGAACGCATTAAGTTTGTGCCAACAAAGCCACCGAAACGATAAACCCATGAATCAAATTGCTTATTCAATGTAGCAATTTCTTCTTGTACTTGTTCAGCAGTTTTTAACACATTCAAAGCTTGAATATCTTTTGGCGCATCTGCTAATACAGTACTCTCAGCACGAATCGTTGAATAATAATAGCCATCTTCAGCATCAAATGATGTTTCAGTAATAATTTTTAAACCATCAAAAGTAAAAAACTCAGCGGTCACTATTTCAGACTCACCACGAGAGAATTCACCAGCCGGCTGAACATCTTCCATTTTCAATTGAAATAAACTACCCGCAATATCGTAACCAAGTTGAGCATATTTAAAGACGGTTCCGTCTCGGTCTTCTGGTGTACCAAACTTATCTTTTTTACCCAAGTTGATCAATGTCGCAGCATTGCCATTAGGCTGAATAATATTTACTTGAGCAATTCGCTCACGAGCAATATTAATTACTTCACTTTTAATCCAGTTCAACATTAGAGGGTTAATATTAAGGTACCCTTCAGCTAGCCAAGCACCCTCTTCACCAGCACGACGCACATAGAACTGTCTCTCACCACCTGTTTGACTTAATTCACGCTCACGACCAAGAATAAGGCCAGCAACAACATCTTCACCTTGAAGTAAGTTGATGTGAATAGACTCACCACCTTCATCCATCCCTTCAAGGCTAAGTACCGAAAATTGTTCAACATTTGCTGTTTTTCGTTCTAAAATTTTAGCTTCAGATAAATCAACTAATGCACGTTTAACCAGATTGAAATCTGCAAAAAAGCTCCAGCGTTCTTTAATAAACCAGTCTTCACCTTCTCTAAATAGGGTGAATTCATCCTGAGAACTTTTTATTTTTATCGTATCAATATTACTCAACTGCCCATAAAGTTCAGGGAATAATAAACCTTCATCATCAGTCATATCATTCGGACGCTGAAGCGTTATCACCATTAACAACACCATCACAATAGTGATAATGAATAAAACAGTCAGGCTATTTAATTTTTTCATCATTTTTTACAAACCTATTTCGAGGATTATTGAAAACCCTGTTTTACTGATTACGACCTTTAGTACGCTTACGTACACGTAACCA
>WTAY01000115.1 GCA_013139345.1 Methylophaga sp.
GCTATAAACAACCTTGCCAGCGGCGGCTGAAACAACTTGTTGTCCTGACTTTCCTGCGATATTAATACCTTTTCGTCCCGCAGCACTTTTAGAGTAGGTTGAAATAATTTTACCTTTTGTGGGCCAGCGCCATGCTACAGATGTATTTACCGGTCTCGTTGATGACGTTGTTTTTTTAACCACTTTTTTGTTGGTTACTTTCTTACTTGCCGTTGTTTTCTTGGTATAACTTTTTCGTGTCGTTTTACTTGGTTTAAATCGTAATTTTTGTCCAATATAAATCTTATAAGGCGAACGAATATTATTCATTTTGGCAAGCGTCTTATAATTTATGCCATACCGCCAGCTAATTGAATAAAGTGTGTCGCCCTTTTTTACTTTATGAAAAGAAGGGGCTTTAATCTGTGTGACTTTCGCTTTATTTGACTGGCTATGTTTTCCTATAGGCGCTACAGCATGCCCACCACCACAGGCAGTTAACAGTACTATTAGAAATACGAGTAGGAATCTCATCATCTATCTCAGAAAAAAATATCCTACAACAGCTACGATAACAGTGGCCCAACCAATACGATCAACCCATGTCCGTAACTTAGATTCTAAGCGTTCACCGCCCCAACGCATAAGTCCAGCAACTAAAAAGAAACGCATCCCTCGACCAATTGATGAACCAATCACAAAGGGAATCAAAGCCATACCTAACGCACCTGATGCAATGGTAAATATTTTATACGGAATAGGCGTAAAACCAGCGAGGAAAATAGCCCAAAATCCCCATTGCTGGAACCATGTTTCAGCAGTGTAATAGGCATGCATATAATTCAATGAATGTAGCCAAGGTTCAATAAACTGAAATGCATAGGCTCCAATTAAATAGCCCAATAAACCGCCTAATACGGATGTAACGGTTGTTAACCCTGCATAAAACCATGCTTTATTGGGGTTAGCTAAAGACATCGGAGCCAACATAACATCAGGGGGAATTAAAAAGCAGGATGACTCTGTGAAGCTTACTATCGCCAACCAATATGTTGCATATTGATGACGAGACCATTGCATCACACGTTCATATAATGCAGAAAACAATCTCACTATATTTGACCAGATAATAGCGGGACAAAACTCACTGCATCTAATTCTGTTTCTTCAAAGGTATTACCATTACGATCGATTACACGTAATGACTGCCCCACACTCCCACCGACAGGAATAACAAGACGTCCACCGGGCGCTAACTGTCTCAATAATTCATGAGGCACTTCTTCTGGGGCACAAGTAACGATGATGCCATCATAGGGTGCATTATCATCCCAGCCCCAACTACCATCACTGTGTTTTAACTTGATGTTATTAAGCTTTAACTGATAGAAACGTTCACGCGCTTGGTTTTGCAGTGGTGATATACGTTCAACACTATATACACGTTCGACTAATCGAGATAATACGGCAGTCTGATAACCTGAGCCGGTGCCCACCTCTAATACTTTATTTTTAGGCAAGCCTTGCAACAAAATCTCAGTCATTTTTGCAACAATAAAGGGTTGAGAGATCGTTTGACCATGCCCAATCGGTAATGCCGTATCTTCATAAGCACGCGATGCTAAGGCTTCATCCATAAATAAATGACGTGGTAAATCCTTCATTACTGACAAAACATCTGCACTCTCAATGCCTTGCTCTTTCAGACGCATGATCAACCTGTCACGCGTTCGTTGTGATGTCATCCCAATACCACGTTGGTTAGGTGTCACTTCACAACTCCTTGTAACCAATTTGCCACACCATCAATAGCATCATAATGAGTTAAATCAATTTGTAATGGCGTGACTGATACCGCTCCTCGGCGAATTGCATCAAAGTCAGTCCCTGGGCCAGCATCTTCTTCTTCACCAGCTGGGCCAACCCAATACATAGCTCGCCCTCTAGGATCAAGCTCTTTTATTACAGGTTCAGCCTTATGACGTCGTCCTAAACGTGTACTTTCAAATCCAGTAATTTCATCAATCGGTAAATCAGGTACATTGATATTTAAGATAGTGTCAGCAGGTAATGATGATTCGAGTAATTGTTTAATTAATTTCTTCGCCGCCCAAGCCGCTGTTTCATAATGTGTAGCGGTATGACCATTAAGTGAAATTGCGACGGCAGGTAAACCTAAAAACCGCCCTTCTATTGCTGCCGCAACCGTGCCTGAATACAAAACATCATCACCCAAGTTTGCACCGGCATTAATCCCCGCAACAACCATATCAGGCTCATCATCTAATAAACCAGTGATTGCTAAATGTACACAATCAGTTGGGGTTCCTTCAACACGATAGGTACCATTATCTAGTTTATTAACACGTAAGGGGTTTTCCAAGGTTAAAGAGTTGCTTGCACCACTACGGTTTCGATCTGGAGCGACAACCGTAATATCACCAAGACTCGACATGGCTTCAGCTAAGGCTTTAATGCCTTCAGCCATATAGCCATCATCATTACTGATCAAGATTTTCATTATTTACAAATAACTCTATAAAAATAGGTCTAAAAATGGGCTATATACTAGCAGGAATACGGCATGAAGACCTAAGTAACCTGAATTCTGGATAAGCATAGCCATCCAGCACCTTTATTTTAGCGGCTCTCCGCGTTATATTTACTTCCAATAGCTCGCTATTACTGCGTAAATCTGCCTTGATATCCACCAAAATAAAGGTACTGGTCATTTGATTTACGGTTATTTTATCTATTTCGAACTTAGACTGTTTTCAAGGCATTGTAAATTATACAATTGCTGACTATTCTTATCCAGAACTCAGGTTAAGTAGTTTGACTAGCCATAAAAAAGGGTCTCATTACTGAGACCCTTTTATTACTACTTTGATAATGAACTTAATTTACATCAACTTATTATCAGATTGACCACCACCATAACTGTGGAATTGCATTTGTTCTCCACCAGGCGTTACTTTAACAGCACAATACTTAAACTCAGGTATCTTCGCTGAAGGATCAAGCGCTGCATTAGATAATTTATTAACTGCTGCTTCGTAGTAACAAAATGCCATAAATACGGCACCTGTTGGCACTGCTTCATCAGCACGAGCAATCATAGAAATCTCACCACGGCGTGTAGACAAGGTAATCATCTGACCCGGCTCAACACCCATTTCATCTAAACTAATTGGGTTAATCGTTGCTACCGCTTCTGGCTCTAATGCATCTAATACATTAGAACGGCGTGTCATAGAACCTGTATGCCAATGCTCAAGCATTCGACCAGTAATCAAGACAAAAGGATACTCGGCATCAGGACGTTCTGCCGGTGGCACAATATCAGCAGGGACAAATTTACCTAAGCCATTATCGCGTTCAAATGTCTCCGTGAAGATAACATCTTCACCCGGGTCACCTTCTTTCAAACATGGATACACAATAGAACCTTCGTTCTCTAAACGTTCCCATGTCATACCTGCCATTGTAGGTACGGCCTTACGAACTTCTTCAAATACTTCAGCAGAATCTTTATAGTTCCAATCTAAACCTAAACGACGTGCCATTTCTTGGATAATCCATAAATCTTGGCGAGCATCACCCGGAGGTGGAACTGCCTGACGACCTATTTGAACTAATCTATCTGTATTGGTGAATGTCGCTGTTTTCTCAGAATAAGCAGAAGCCGGCAATACAACATCTGCTAAATAAGCCGTTTCCGTTAAGAAGATATCTTGTACAACCATATGTTCCAATTCAGACATAGACTGACGAGCATGGTTTGCATCAGGATCTGACATTGCAGGGTTTTCACCTTGCACATACAATCCCGTTAAATCACCGGCATGAATAGCATGCATGATTTCAACAACCGTCAACCCCGGATTGCTATCTAATTCACAGCCCCATAGCTCTTCAAAATAAGCATGTGCCTTTTCATCATCAACAGGTTGATAATCAGGGAACACCATTGGGATAAGTCCCATATCTGATGCACCCTGCACGTTATTTTGACCACGTAATGGGTGTAACCCTGTACCTGGACGACCAATCTGACCCGTCATTAATGCAAGAGAAATCAAGCAACGTGCATTATCAGTACCATGAACATGTTGTGATACGCCCATGCCCCATAAAATCATTGAACCTTGGGATGTTGCATACAGGCGAGCCACTTGTTTCAAGGTATCAGCAGGTACACCACAAATAGTTTCCATCATTTCAGGCGTATACGATTTTAAATGTTCTTTCATTGCGTCAAAGCCTTCTGTACGTTCGGCAATGAATGAAGGATCAATTAAATCTTCTTCAATAATCGTATGCATAATCGCATTCAACATAGGTACATCAGTACCCGGCTTAAATGCCACATGATGAGTAGCTTGGCGAGATAAGTCTGTTGAACGTGGATCCATCAGAATTAATTTTGTACCACGACGCATGGCATTTTTCATCCATGTCGCACCCACTGGATGATTGACCGTAGGGTTCGAACCGATGATGACAATCACTTCTGCTTTATCAACATCTGACACTGGGTTTGATACCGCACCAGAACCTAAACATTCAAGCAATGCCACCACTGAAGATGCATGACAAAGTCGTGTACAGTGATCAACATTATTAGTCTTAAAACCTGTACGAACGAGTTTCTGGAATAAATATGCTTCTTCGTTACTTCCTTTTGCACTACCAAAACCTGCTAGTGCATTAGGGCCTTGTTCATCACGAATTTTATTAAAACCATTGGCAGCGACATCAAGTGCTTCTTCCCATGTTGCTTCACGGAAGATCTTATCAACATCATTTGGGTCCATCGAGAACTCAGCTGATTTAGGTGCATCATCACGACGAATTAATGGTTTAGTTAAACGGTGCGGATGGTGAACATAATCAAACCCATAACGACCTTTAACACATAATCGGCCTTTATTTGATGGTCCATCTCGACCTTCAACATAAATAATTTTGTCGTCTTTTACAGCATAGGTCATTTGACAACCAACACCACAGAAAGGACAACCAGAATCAACTTTACGATCAGGTTCAACCAATGCTACATCATTGGCAGGTGTTAATGCGCCTGTTGGGCAGGCCTCAACACACTCACCACAGGCAACACAGCTACTCTCGCCCATAGGATCATCAAGATCGAATACGATTTGAGTGTGAGTACCACGCATTGCCAAACCAATAACATCATTATTTTGTTCTTCACGACACGCTCGAACACAACGTGTACATTGAATACAGGCATCCATATTAACGGTAATACCAGGATGAGAACTATCTTCTTGAGGCTGATGGCGAGCATCAAACCGTGGCAAGCCAATATCTAATTTTGTCGCCCAGTAATCCAGCTCTGAATTTAAGGTATGGGGTTTTTCTGACACATCAGATTTTAATAATTCAACCACCATTTTTTGCGATTTAACGGCACGGTCACTGTTCGATTGAACGGTCATACCTTCCGTTGGTTGGCGACAACAAGAGGGCGCTAATACCCGCTCACCATCAATTTCAACCACACATGCACGACAGTTACCATCTGAACCTTGTCTATCTGAATAACAAAGGTGGGGAATATCAACATCATTTTGTTTAGCAACATCAAGTAATGTTTCACCATCTTGTGCAACAACTTCTTCGCCATTTAAAGTGAAATTAATAGCCATTATTTCACCTCCGCTTTTTGTAATTCTTCAGGGAAATACTTCATCACACTACGAACAGGGTTGGGAGCCGCTTGGCCTAAACCACAAATTGAAGAATCAATCATGACATCAGAAAGTTCTTCCAATAAGTCTTCATCCCAATCTTCTTTTTCCATCAAAGTCACCGCTTTAGCAGTACCGACTCGGCATGGTGTACATTGACCACACGACTCTTCTTCAAAGAACTTCATCGCATTAACAGCAAGTTTACGAGCGCTATCTTGATCAGAAAACACAACAACAGCAGCTGACCCAATGAAACAGCCATATTCATTTAAAGTATCAAAATCTAAAGGAATATCACCCATTGATGCTGGCAACATACCACCCGACGCACCACCAGGGAAGTAACCATAGAATTCATGACCTTCTTGCATTCCGCCACAATATTCTTCAATCAATTCTTTCATGGTAATTCCTGCATCAGCAAGATGAACACCTGGCTTATTCACTCGACCACTGACTGAGAATGAACGTAAACCTACTCGACCATTTCGACCATGATCGGTTAGGCAGCCAGGACCTTTTTCTAAAATATCTCGAACCCAATACAATGATTCCATATTGTGTTCCAACGTTGGTCGACCAAATAGTCCAACTTCAGCAACAAAGGGTGGACGTAAACGTGGCATTCCTCGTTTACCTTCAATTGACTCAATCATTGCTGATTCTTCACCACAAATATAAGCACCGGCACCACGACGTAAATGTATTTCAGGTAATTTTTCTACAGGTGGATTTGCTTTTAACTTGGCAATTTCTTGTTCAAGGCTTTGTCGAATAGCGGCATATTCATCACGCAAATAAATATAGATATCATTAATGCCCACCGCCCAAGCAGCGATCAATGTGCCTTCTAAGAAACAATGTGGGTCACGATCTAAATAATATTTATCTTTAAATGTACCGGGCTCACCTTCATCGATATTAACTGCCATCAATTTTGGTTCAGGCATGCCACGTACAATTCGCCATTTACGACCAGCAGGGAAACCCGCACCACCAAGACCACGTAAACCTGAATCATCCATTGCATCCAGCACTTTATCAACGTTATAGGTACCGTTAACACACAGTTGGTATGTCTTATAGCCGTCTTTTTCTAAGTATGTGTCGTAATCAATTGGCTCAATAATTTCTGGCTCAATCGCATTATTCTCTACAGCGGCTTCAACCTTAGCAACATCTGCATCTTCAATAGGGTTCATACCCACTACAGCAACAGGTGCTTTATCACAGCGTCCGATACAGGGGACTTTCTGAACTCGAACCTTATCGCCCATTCCTTCTTCTAATGAGCTAATTAAGTCTTGAGCACCTTTCATTTCGCAGGTTAATGATTCACAAACTCGAACGGTTAGTTCTGCCGGCGGTGTGTCACCTTCTTTAACCACATCAAAGTGATGATAAAACGTCGCGACTTCATAAACTTCAGCTTTAGACAGCTTCATTTCACGAGCTAATGCCACTAAATGAGCAGCAGAGATATGTTTATAAGCATCTTGAATTTTGTGCAGATGTTCAATCAATAAATCTTTTTGTCTCGACTCATCACCTAATAAAGCTTGAACTTCTTCCAAAGCCTTAGGATCAACTTGTCTACCTTTACCAACGGCTCTTGGTAATTTCAGTTTATTACCCGATTTTCGAGCACTGATTTCCTGCTTGCTCATCTATAACTCTCTCTATTAGATGTTTATTTAGCACCAAGTTGGTGCTCATGTTTTTTAGCTTAATAGACGAAAATATCATGCTTAGAACCAATTGTGAAGTCATGAAACGGCAAACATTTTTAAGTACAAAATACAGATATAAAAAGGCCATCAAATAGAGACTACTTAATGGCCATTGTTTGCTTACCTATTAACTATGCCCCGATTGAAATAACCAATTAACTATTTGTTTTTTATATAAATATATCTTTATTCACCTTTTGTATAAAGCCTTCCTGTTTATAAGCTTTTTACATATACATCATTCACAGGCTATTTATCAGTTTGAATTCAATAAATGTGTTTATCCGTCACCTCATAGCGCCCCTTTAAATCATGGAAATAATAATTGCCCGATTTTAGTGCATGAATTTATTCTTTGATTTTTAGGGAATTATGTTACGAATGGGTGAATTTCATGCTTGAATTTTCATCATTATAGCTCTACCCATCATGCTCCCTAAATCATCAATATTCAAGCATGGTAATAAGTAAGCTTATTTATCGGAAGAGGCTTTCTTATTCAACTCTTTTAGCCATAAATCATGATGCTGCTGTGCCCAAGCGGTATCAACATGTCCTGTAACCATTCCTTCTAATGCACCTTCGGTTCCAATAGTCGCAATATAAATATGACCGAAAGAAAAGGCAATAAGACCAATGGCCGTAATAACATGAATTAAGTGCGAGATTTGCATCACTTCTCGCTGCTGATCAAAATTAGGAAAATCAAGCACCAAACCAGTAAAACATAAGGCTAAGCCCATCATTACTAAGGACCAAAACCACATCTTCTCACCTGCATTTAATTTTTCTGCTGGGGGATGCTTATCACCAATCATTCCACCAAAATCTTTCAGCCATTGCAGATCAACTTTGTTAAAGAAGTTTAGTTTGAACCAATTAAAAATCATTGATAACAAGCCAACCATAAAGACAGGGCCAAGGATATTATGAGTCCATTTTGCAATCTCAGCATAACTTGAAAAGCCATGGTGGCCAAACAAAGGAATTAACACTAAACGTCCATAAAGGAGACTTAACCCCGTTACACCTAATATGACAAATAATCCTGCTGTAAGCCAATGCATACGGCGTTCTTTTAGCGTCCAACGTTCTACTGTTTTTCCTGTACGAGGTTGACTTAGCTTGATCTCTCCGCGCCACAAATAAAAAACAGCTAATACAGCTAACATTAGTCCTAATAACCAACTGCCATATTGTGCTATTGGTCCATTGCGGAGTTGTCGCCAGTTTTGACCTGAACCTTGAATTAACTCATTCGTTTCACGGCCCTTAACCGCCGAATATCCAGCTGTGTTATCTCTCACTTGACGCCAATAATCAGATTTAGGGTTTGTTGCCTCCACCTGTTCTTCAGCAGCGGTGGCAAAGCCAGTTGAAATATACCCTGTCATCGGTAATAAGAAGATCGCTAACAACATGACAATGCCTGTCCAAGTCATCATCTTTTTACGTCTATTTAATGAGTTCGTATTAGACATCAGCGATCCGTTTGAACTTGGCCAAAACGTTTTGCCAATATGGCTTCACGCTGCTCAGAAGTTTGGCTATGTGTATCCAACTTACCTTTATACTCACCCGCTTGATGTAAAGTCACATCTGCACTTTCATAACAGGCAGTTAAACTCAGCAGCAACATACTTAACACTATGGTTTTCATCATTTTACGTTATACGCTGTATCCCAGCCCCATGCTTCTTGACGGCCTTGACGGCGTACGACACGGTTACGGAATAGTTCAGAAACCACATCACCATCACCTGCTAGCAATGATTTTGTCGAACACATCTCAGCACACAAAGGTAATTTACCTTCGGCTAAACGGTTACGACCATATTTTTCAATCTCTTCATGTGAATGATCTTCTTCAGGCCCACCCGCACAGAAGGTACATTTATCCATCTTGCCACGAGCACCAAATGCCCCTTCTTGTGGATATTGTGGTGCACCAAATGGGCAGGCATAGAAACAGTAACCACAGCCAATACATATATCTTTATCATGCAAGACAACACCATCTTCGGTGGTGTAAAAACAATCAACCGGACATACCGCCTGACACGGTGCATCAGTACAATGCATACAGGCAACAGAAATAGACTTTTCACCCGGCATGCCGTCATCTAAGGTGACAACACGACGACGGTTAACACCCCAAGGTACTTCATGTTCATTTTTACACGCAGTGACACAAGCATTACATTCGATGCAGCGTTCTTCATCACACAAAAACTTCATTTTAGCCATTATCTATCCCCTATACCGCACGAATTCGGCAAAGAGATACTTTGGTCTCTTGCATTTGAGTCACTGAATCATAACCATAGGTAAATACAGTATTACAAGATTCACCTAAGACATAAGGTACGGTCCCTGCAGGGTATTTATCTGTCAGATCTTTACCTTGGTAATGTCCACCAAAGTGGAATGGCATAAAGACGACGCCACGTCCAACGCGTGGTGTAACAAAAGCCATCACTTTAATTTTTCCACCTTCTGGTCCATCCACCCAAACTTGTTCGCCATGTTTCACCCCAGCATCATTGGCATCGGCAGGGTTAATTTCAACAAACATATCTTGTTGCAACTCAGCTAACCATGGATTAGAACGTGTTTCTTCACCACCACCTTCATATTCAACCAAACGCCCACTGGTCATAATTAAAGGATAGTCTTTACTAAAATCTTGCGCTTGGATCGAACCGTAACGTGTTGGCAAGCGGTAGAAACTACGTCTATCTTCATAAGTCGGATATTTTTCAACTAAGTCACGACGGTTGGTATACAACGCTTCACGATGAATTGGCACAGGATCAGGGAACTGCCAAACAACAGCACGTGCTTTTGCATTACCAAAGGGTGCACACCCATGCTTAATTGCAACACGTTGAATACCACCTGATAAGTCTGTTTTCCAGTTTTTACCTTCTGCTGCTACTTTCTCATCGGCTGTCAGGTCATTCCACCAGCCCAGTTTTTTCAACATATCCGCTGTAAATTCAGGATAACCATCTTCAATCTCAGAACCAGCTGAGAATGAATCTTCTGCTAATAAGTTTTCACCATCATGCTCAACACCAAAGCGAGCACGGAAAGTTAATCCTCCTTCGGCAATTGACTTACTGGTGTCATAAAGTAGTGGCGTACCTGGATGTTTCATATCAGCAGTACCCCAACAAGGCCATGGCAAACCATAATATTCACCATCACATGGGCCACCTTCGGCAAGCAATGTGGTTTTATTAAAGGTATGTAAATTTGCCGATTGTAGCTTCATTCGTTCAGGTGTTTGACCTGTATAGCCAATCGTCCACATGCCCTTATTGAACTCGCGGGTAATGTCTTCAATCAATGGCTCTTCACCATTCACTTTAATATGTTTGAACAATTGCTCTGCAAAACCAAGTTTAGTTGCAAACTTATGCATGATCACATGATCAGGCTTTGATTCGAACAAAGGTTCAATAATTTTGTCACGCCACTGCATTGAGCGGTTTGATGAACTTAACGAACCATAGGTTTCAAACTGTGTTGATGCGGGTAATAAGTAAAGTCCATCTTGGCGATCACTTAATACAGCAGAAATTGAAGGATAAGGATCAACTACGACCATTAGGTCTAGTTTTTCCATCGCACTCTTCATTTCAGGACCACGAGTCTGACTATTAGGCGCGTGCCCCCACAGGACCATTGCACGTACATTATCGTTTTGAGCAATATTGTCTTTATCTTCTAAAACACCGTCAATCCAGCGAGAGACAGGAATACCTTTTGTATTCATTGGGCTGACAGGTTTACCACCAGCTTCTTCATAAGAGCCTTGATCAAAGCGGTTTTTAATCCACTCATAATCAAGGTCCCATACTTTAGACCAATGTTTCCAAGCGCCTGCAGATAGACCGTAATACCCCGGTAAGGTATGTGATAACACACCTAAATCAGTTGCACCTTGCACATTATCGTGGCCACGGAAGATATTTGTGCCGCCGCCTGATACGCCCATATTGCCCAAAGCAAGCTGGAAGATGCAGTAAGCACGCGTATTGTTATTACCCGTCGTATGCTGTGTTCCACCCATACACCAAATGAATGTACCCGGACGGTGTTCAGCCATGGTTTTAGCTGCTTTTAAAACATCTGCTTCTTTAGCACCGGTTACACGTTCAACTTCATCAGGAGCCCATTTAGCCACTTCTTCACGAATATCATCCATTCCGTAAACACGTTGCTTAATAAACTCTTTATCTTCCCAGCCATTTTTAAAGATATGCCACAGCATTCCCCAAACAAAGGCAACATCGGTTCCGGGACGAATACTGATATGTTGATCAGCATGTGCAGCTGTTCGCGTGAAACGTGGATCAACCACGATAATCGGCGCGCCTTTTTCTTTTGCACGGAAAATATGTTGTAAAGATACTGGGTGTGCTTCGGCAGGATTCGCACCGATAATAAACACTGCTTTCGCATTGTGAATATCATTATAGGAATTAGTCATGGCACCATAGCCCCATGTATTTGCTACACCAGCAACAGTCGTTGAGTGACAAATACGAGCCTGATGGTCGACATTATTTGTGCCCCATAGTGCCGCAAACTTACGGAACAAATAGGCTTGTTCATTATTATGCTTCGCAGACCCTAGCCAATAGACAGAATCAGGGCCAGATTGCTCACGAATCGATAACATTTTGTCACCGATTTCTTCAATTGCTTGTTGCCACGAAACGCGTTGCCATTTGCCTGCAACCTTCTTCATTGGGTATTTTAATCGTTTATCACCATGGCCATGTTCGCGTAACGATGCCCCTTTGGCACAATGAGCACCAAGATTAAAGGGATGTTCAAAGCTTGGTTCTTGACCAATCCAAACACCATTTTGAACTTCAGCGACAACACCACAGCCAACACTACAGTGGCTACAAACACTACGAACTTTTTTGATTTCACCTTCATCATAACTATGACGTGAATTTTCTGATGCTTGTGCCTTTTGAATCATTGCCGATGGCAATAAGCTCATAAATGCAGCACCACTCGCGGCGATACCTGACCCTTTGATAAAGGCTCGACGATCCACACCTGATTTAGCCATATTGGATGCAGAATTACGTTTCGTTAATTTCATAAATAGTTCTTAAAAATCTGCAAGGTGATAATAAGTATCAACATGTTCTGTTCGTTGATAACCCTTCTGTTTACTTTCTGTATTGAGTTCTACTTTTGGTGTTTCAATTGGCGTTGCCTGCACAAGTGATGAAGCCGCTGCTAATGTAACGCCCCCTGTAACCGTAGCGGTTAACTTACCTAAAAACTCTCGCCTAGCGAATGTTGTTGAATCAGCCATACTATCTTCCTAGTAGAACCCCTTGAAAAAACCTTCTTATTCATAAGGGACAATGTCGAAATTATTACTGTAGAGTATCGCTTAGATTAGCTTTATGGGCAAGCTAAAATTAGGATAAAACCTTATCGATACTCGCTTAATTCCATCTTTACAAACACCTTGCCAAATTCTCCAACTACCTGATAAAAAACACTTGTCTTAGTGGCTTCTAAATCTGAAAAAAAGTCTGTTATCCATGGCTTTAAATGATGAAGGAAAAAATCCTTACCAGTCACAACGGGCACGCCCTCTGCCATTAATATTAACCGCATCACATCACATTGTGCTGAGATATGATCTTCTGGTTCAGCCGTGTCCTCTTGTTTCTCTAAGCCTAGCTTAGCAAGATCGGTTCTTAATTCAGCTAAAGGCTCCTCCATCAAGAACCCTGTTTGATAATAAGAACCATAGGGAATTAACTCACCGTGTGTGACACCAATAAAAAGTGTTTGATATTCATCAGCAAGTGCTAATTCATCGACTTTTTTTGCAGCATGAACTAGATTTTTCCACTGTTTTCCCATTGGACTTTCAGGTTCAGTGACGTCAATCGCAGCAAGATGAGCAAGCAAAGTGTGATTAGGGGCTTGTGAAAAGAGATTGGCTAACAATGCGTAAGTTTGTGCCCGCCATAGTGTATTGTCATCGCTCATCACATTGGACCTTGAGAATTTTTAAACATGGCTTTTACTCGACAATCTTCACACATTTTCAGTCGGTCTAATGCTGCACCTTGGAACATGGAATGTCCTTTTAATTTATCCATCATGGTATCGATCATTTTTTTAGTCGCAAACGGCTTGTCGCAACTAATACAGTTAAATACCGCCTCTTCATGCAATAGTGTCACTTTACGCGCTTGTTCTCGATCAAATAAATAACGAGGAACCAAACCAATCGCATCTTCAGGGCAAGCTGTTTCGCACAAGCCACATTGCACACAAAGATCTTCAATAAAATTAAGTTGCGGTTGATCTACACCATCCAAAACAGCACCAACAGGACACACTGACACACAGGAGTGACATAAGGTGCAGGTCTTTGTGTTTACCTTAATTTTACCAAATGCAGACTGTTCATCTAATGCTAAGACATCTATCGTTTTTGGTGCGTGTTTGTGTAAATGTTCAAGCGCAATGCTAATCATTCTGCGTTTGTCTTCAATACCTGCAAATGTGGCGGTTTGCATTCCTTCTAAGCTATTTGTCGTTGATAAATGCGAATTGAGTTGTGAAAAGTCATTTGTTGTTAGCCAATTAACGAGTTGTTGTTCATAACCCATTCCTATCAACATTTGGTTTGTTTTATCTATTTCCTGTTGTAATTCTAGCCAGCTATGATTACGATGACTTCCTGCATCCCAAACTGTTATTCCAGATGCACCATAGGCTAATACACTTAGCCAAAATGGCATCGATAAAGCACCAATTTCTTCAATAGAAAAGGTCAATATATTATTTGCTAAGCTTTCCCCCATATTGTCGATTAATAACTGACCTTGCTCAAGATCATGGATAACAATATGTGGTGCTACCGTCTCAAACTCAAACCATGCCTGAATCATTTTACGAGCTCGGTTTAAGCTGACATCCAATGTTGGCAAAGCATAAGAGATTGCCCCAGAAGGACAAACAGCCGTACAACTACCGCAACCCTGACATAGAGAGGGGTTAACAGTCACCGTATCACCCGAGCTAATAATAGCATCGGCAGGACAGGCATTAAGGCATTGTTCACACCCCGATAATTGGCGACGCGAATGTGCACAAATTGATGCTTTATAATTAAAGTAACGAGGCTTATCAAAGGTACCGACTAAGTCTGGTAATTGCTGTAATGTTTCAACTAGAACTTGTGCATTATCTTGCGGTGCAAAGTAACCTAATGGCAAAACTGCCGCCGTCATAATAGCTTGTTCTGATAAGTCTAAGACCAAATCAACTTTTAGCTGTTGGCTTTCAAACTGAACAGAAAACTCACCCAACCAACCATCAATAGTCGTAAT
Organism: Methylophaga sp.; assembly: GCA_013139345.1. Taxonomy (GTDB): domain Bacteria; phylum Pseudomonadota; class Gammaproteobacteria; order Nitrosococcales; family Methylophagaceae. Next base: position 14,821 of record WTAY01000115.1, read on the forward strand.
GCGATCATTAATCAGCGTGATATTGTCATTGTTTACTACTGTTTCATCATCGGTAATCACAGCACTTATTATCAAGCCTGATAAGTGAGGAGTAACGGCTAGTATTTGTTGTGCTCTGCCCACAATAAGTAAGCGTCCAGATGAGTTAAACTCGATCAAATCAACGGGCATAATCTCTATTTCACTGGCGTGTTGTACTGCTTTATGCAAGTTTGTCTTCCTCATTGTTCTCTGGTTTCACATCTTCATCGTCTGATTTATGTGTAATAAGCGGTTCATCTTCACCCTGAGTATCACCTGACTTAGGTCGTGTTTTTTCTTCAGCCAAGCGAAGCATTCGCTTCATTTCTTGTGTAACGATATCACCCAAACCACTAAAACTTGTGAAGTCTTCATCATATTCATTCATATGATCAACATCGTTGAATTCAGGCTGCTTAAATAATGCTGATAA
>WTAY01000148.1 GCA_013139345.1 Methylophaga sp.
GTAATGAGATTGATTACACAAATAACCCTCTGCATGGCCTTGGTTTAAAAAACTTGTTGATTGAAATAGTAGACCACTACGGTTTTGAAATGCTCTTTGCCTATTTAAATATCAATTGTTTTAAGACTAATCCTAGTATTGCGTCTAGTGTTAAGTTTCTTAAAAAGACGACGTGGGCATGTGAGAGAGTTGAGGCTTTCTATTTGTATGAATTTAAAAGCTTACCTAAAGTGTCTTCCGAACAGTTTTCATTGTCTCCTAGGGAGCGGATTATTCCAGAAGACCAAACGCCAGGTGAGCCTGCTGAGCTGAATTTGGACGATGCTGAGCAATTGCGCGGACAACGAGTAGCGAAAGCGGCTGCATATGATCAAGCTGCAGGGCATCGCTCGAACTCAGGCAAGCGTTCTGGCGCTCAACAAGCTCGGCAATCTGTCAGTGGAGATCATAGTTACGAGAAGCCTAAACATGAATCGTTAGACTCTCCTGATTCATCTATTGAAAAGTCTGAAGACCCTTGGGCGAAATGGAAAGATAAAACCCAGTAGGAAATATTAAGGGAGCAGCCTACTTTTTCTAAGCCCCCTTAGGGAAGGCTAAAGCCTTCACCCCTCAAATAAGTAGTCAAAAGTAGTCAATTTAATGGCATAACTTTAGGTGTCGCTATGTTAAAATATGCGGTCTAAATCCCCTGTCCTACAAGCGAACCCCCATCATGTTACGACTTAATGAAATAAAATTGGCTCTCAATCATAACGAAGATGACTTAATTGACGGTATTGTCGATAAGCTGGCGATCAATCGCGATGATTTGTTAAGTTTTACCATTTTTAAACGCAGTCATGATGCCCGCAAAAAAAGTAATATCTCATTAATTTATCAATTAGATGTTGTGCTTAAGGACAGTGTTGAAGAGTCCGTTTTAGAACAGTTCTCACAACAACCTTTTGTTAAAGTCAGCCCTGATACTAGCTATCATTTTGTAGCTCAAGCTGAAGAAAGTTTCCCAAATAAAGAGCAGCAACGTCCCATTATTATTGGTTTTGGCCCCTGCGGTATTTTAACCGCCTTAGTATTGGCTCAAATGGGCTTAAAGCCGATTGTTTTAGACCGAGGTCAGGATGTAAAACAACGTACTAAAGACACATGGGATCTGTGGCAGAAAGGTAAGTTAAATACCGAATCTAATGTGCAGTTTGGCGAAGGTGGTGCGGGTACATTCTCTGATGGCAAGCTCTATAGCCAAGTCAAAGATAAGCGTTTTCTAAGTAGGAAAGTGCTAGCTGAGTTTGTTAAAGCAGGAGCGCCCGACGAGATATTAGTCGATAGTAAGCCTCATATCGGCACATTTAAACTCGTTAGCATGGTCGAAAAAATGCGCGAAGAAATCATCGCTTTAGGTGGTGAGATTCATTTTGGTCAAAAAGTAGAGACTATTCATCGTGAACAGAATCCTGATTATAGCGGTCAAATCACAGGGCTAACACTCAGTAATGGCGAAACGATGCATAGCCGACACATTGTTCTAGCTATTGGGCACAGCGCCCGAGATACGTTTGAAATGCTGTTGGAATATGGTGTTTATATTGAATCGAAACCTTTTTCTATCGGCTTTCGTATTGAGCATCCACAATCGGTTATTGATAAAGCCCGTTTCGGTGAGAATGCTGGCAACCCTATCTTGGGTGCTGCAGATTATCATTTGGTTCATCACTGCAAAAATGGCCGTAGTGTTTATAGCTTTTGCATGTGTCCCGGCGGTACTGTTGTAGCGGCGACCTCTGAAGAAGGTAGTGTCGTTACTAATCGCATGTCGCAATACTCCCGTAATGAACGCAATGCCAATGCCGCGATTGTGGTTGGTATTGACCCTGAACAAGATTATCCAGAGCATGTTTTATCTGGTATTGATCTACAAAGAGATTTAGAAAAACTAGCCTATACCTTAGGTGGCGGTGATTATAAAGCGCCAGCTCAACTTGTTGGTGACTTTTTAGAAGATAAACCCTCGACAGAATTGGGCGATGTTACCCCATCCTACAAACCGGGTGTGACTTTAGGCGACTTATCTAAAGCACTGCCTGACTTTGCTATTAAAGCTATTCGAGAAGCGATTCCTGCATTCAATAGAAAAGTTGATGGTTATGCAATGAATGATGCTGTTTTGACCGGTGTTGAAACTCGAACGTCATCCCCTATTTGTATCAAACGTGACAAGAGCTTCCAAAGCATTAATACCTACGGACTCTATCCTGCTGGCGAAGGTGCGGGCTATGCTGGCGGTATATTATCGGCTGCTATTGATGGTATTAAAGTCGCTGAAGCCGTTGCAAAAAGCATTCTTTTAGACACTGAAAGCTAAGTCAAATGACCACGTTGCATTTTTCACAAAAAATGGTGCTATTGTTACCAAGATCCCAGATGGGGCTGTGATAGTTAACAACTTGAAAACACCTAATTGCAAATCAATGAGCTTAGGCTCGAGCGGCAACCAATGGGGTCATGGGGGCGGCCAACTTGATATTTGATTATTATCGAATAAAGTAAGCTTACACCCCTATGCAAGAATTTCAGAGTAAGCGGTTCACTGTCTGAAACAGACCTGATATTCTAAATTTCTAATATCCGTTTATTTTTGTGAATAGCGGTCAACATGCGAAATATATTCATCCATGTTTTGCTCTAACATCTCTGTGTAGCATTGTGTGAAGAACTTTATCGCCTCTTGTTCTCATGCATTCTCAACTGAAGAAGCTACACTAAAGGCATTAAAACGTGCAGCAGAATATAGAATTGATGTATTAACATCATCTACTGAACTTTCAGGCACTTTCTGGTTTGAACAGCAATAAACTCATTAGCACGTTGTTGAAATGTCATTGTAGAAGGTGATTTTCACTCAAAAGGAACGAACCAAAGAAAAATATACAGGAGCACCTTTAACTGCCCTTTTGATTCGGCATAAAACTGTCTTAGCAAAAATCATCTTAAACTTATATGATATACGCCTAATTCAACATCCATTCGACGATAAGAAAAACCCTATGAACCGTAAAAAGAAGTTAATTCAACTGCACAAAAATAAGTTAAGAAACCCTGAAAAACGCTTACAAGATAGTAAAAAAGACAAATACATATCAAAAGCTGAAAGAGCAAGGTTGGCATTAGAGGCCGACAATACGACTCAAGACAAAGAAAGTTAAGGAGTCTGTATATGCTGAAAATGTTTAGAGTGGTTAGTATTGTTGAGGGCTTGTCATTTTTAACAATTTTATGTGTGTCGTTTGGAATAATAAGTAGGGACTTTGTTTTTTATATTGGACTATTTCATGGCGTTTTGTTCATCGCTTATCTTGTGCTATCGCTACTTGTCACCGACAAAAAAGGCTGGTCTATACTTGTCTGGTTAGCCTTGTTTTTGGCTGCTGTTATTCCATTTGCTTTTATTATTGTTGAGTTCCTTTTACGAACAAGATCTACGGTAATGAATGAGGTCGTGGTGGATTGACAATGACTAGCAAAACAAAACTGCACCCGCGTAACCAGCACGGTGATGGCTATAACTTTACACATTTAGTGAAACAGTCGCCGGAGCTTGGGGATTTTACGCGCAGTAATCCAGCCGGTGAGCTCACCATCGACTTTCATGATGAGCAGGCGGTGCGGGCGCTCAATCAAGCGTTGCTCAAGCTCCATTACAATATTAACTTCTGGGATATCCCTGCTAGCTATTTGTGCCCACCTATTCCGGGGCGCGTTGACTATATACATTATCTGGCAGATCTGCTTGCCAGCGACAATAATCATGATGTTCCTCGTGGGCGGAACATCAAGGTATTGGATATTGGTACCGGCGCCAATCTGGTGTATCCACTCATCGGTCAGAGTGAATATGGTTGGCACTTTACCGGCGTTGATATTGATCCTGTGGCTATCAAAGTGGCGCAGCAGATTTGTCAGTTTAATAAACTGAATATCAAACTCAAGTTACAAAAAAATACCGGGGATATTTTTAGAGGCGTGATAGGCCCGAGCGACTTTTACCATCTCACTCTGTGTAACCCGCCTTTTCATGCTTCGGTTGAAGCGGCAAAAAAAGGCACTCAGCGCAAGTGGAAAAATCTTGGCAAAGGGAAGCAAGATAAACTTAATTTTGGTGGTCAGAATGCCGAGCTTTGGTGCCCTGGTGGTGAGGTCAAGTTTATCGCTACCATGATTGAACAGAGCGTGGAATTTGCCGACCAGTGTCTATGGTTTAGCTCATTGGTATCAAAAAAGGATAACCTCACTCCCCTTTACAAAATGTTAGATAAGGTTAACGCCGTTGAAGTGAAAACTATCGATATGGCGCAGGGGCAAAAGGTTAGCCGCTTTATCGCTTGGACTTTTATCAAAAAAGAACAGCGCCACTTATAGTGAACCATTGATGACTAGCGATTAGACTCATTCAACATGATGAAAACTGTCACAAAGCCTAATAATCACATGATCTTATAATTTAAATGTTAAATTATAAAGGAAATAGTCAGCTTGACTTTAACGCTCCTCCGTACAAGCCATAGGCTATTTACAGTCCATTCCTATATTGGTTCCGAGTCGATAGTGTCACCATTTGATGAAGGTTTTTCTCTGCACTCTCATCACCGTTTAGGATGTTTTCAAATTGAGTTATTAATTGTGCCTTGTCTGGTTCAGCTTTAGAGCCAGAACCAATATCAGTGAGATCAATAAAAAATTCATCAAATAAATCACCCAAATCATTTACGATGTCTACATTTAAAAATTGCTCATTATTGTAAATGCTAGGGTAGCCCCCTTTTTGTTTATCAACAGCAAAAGAAACACCTTTAACATTGGTGATCGTGGTTGATTTTTCACACTTCAGCATACAACCATCTTCAATGCTGGGTTTTTCACACCCGACAGTACGCTGGAAGAAACATTGCCTGCTGGTCATCAGCAAAATAGGATGATAAATGCTGTATATCAATTTAAAGTTGTCAGGTCGTGCTATTTTTTTGATTTGTAGACGGTTAATTTCGTTGGAAATAAAAGCGCCTGCACAATTTAACTCTTCTTGCAGGGTTAATAATGCATAGGAGTTGGTGGTATTTAAAAATGGACCTGCAATCCACTCAATGCCCATCTCAAAGGCTTTACATGCAATGCCAGTGTTATTGCTGACAATACGTTTGGGACGTACCTGTTCTAAAATTCGTACCGACTCGTCATAATCTTTGCCAATCAAAACCGCTGGAAACCACGGGATTAAACGTGAATCATTCAATAAAAGTTCGATGTGCTTGTTGCAGCCTTTTTTTAGGCTTTCAGGTATTTTGAAATACACATCTGCATCGGTTAAATCACATAAATTGCTATCTTTTACATCGGCGATTAAAATTGACAGACTGTGTTTATCAGACGGTTTTTTATGATTAACTAATTCCGGAATAGTGGCGTGAGGAATTATTTCATCAGATTCATTAAGTAACAATGTCGCTTGGTTTTTAAGTGTGGTTATTTCTTTAAACGGAATAATTAAGTTTTCTTCTAAGCCCGTACAATTAAAATCGCTAATATCAAAGTGATTGAAAGCAACATTTTTGAAACTTTTTTCTAAAACAGGCTGAGTAATCGGTGATTCTTGAGCGGCGCTTAACGTAGATGCTGTTTCTAGGGTAAGCACTTTATCGTTATCAGCCACTATGATAGTTAACGTTAATGGCTGGTTTAGTTTGCCTGAAAAAGACAAAGAAATGCTTTGTTTGTCTACACTAATGTCTTTAATTTTTTCAGCAAGTTCATCACCTAGACTGTTTTTTTTCTGATAAAGATCATTCTTAACTTGCTCGATATCTTTTACGAAAACAACCTTACTTTCTTTTACGGCATGTTTAATACTGTAATCACGCGGGCTGTCGATAAACATATCTTTAGTAAGATCACCCTTTAGAAAAGAGTTGGTAAAGCTACGGTTAAAAACACGATGTAAGTTAGCATCATCATTTTGTAATTGGCCAGACTGTTCAAACGTGTCGATCTGTTTTCGCCAAGTATCTGTAACAGTATAGACATAGTGTGCATTTTTAATGCGGCCTTCAACTTTTAGAGAATCGACCCCTGCATCAACAAGTGCTGGAAGGTCAAAATAGGCAGAATTATCTTTTAGGTTAAGCGGATAGACGTTACCTGCTTCTGTGACTTCATATTCATCGCGACAGGCTTGGCTGCAACTACCACGATTGCCAGAGTTACCCACACTTACTGAGCTAGAATAGCACTGTCCAGAAAAAGCAACGCACAAGGCGCCGTGTACAAACACTTCGCTTAATAAGTCATGTTCATGGGCAAGGGAGCTTAATGACTTTACTTCGTCGATATTAAGTTCGCGGGACAAGTTAAGCCGTGTTGCGCCAATTTTTGCAAGAAACTTCACTTGCCCTTCGTTATGGGTGGTTAACTGGGTTGAAGCGTGAATACTTAAGGTGGGAAAGTATTTTTTAACTAAATTGAAAACGCCCAAATCTTGCACGATAATACCGTCAATTTTGGTGTTAACAAGTTTATTTAGAACTTTAACTAAACTCGCAATTTCTTGCTCTAAAATAACCACGTTTAGGGTCAAAAACACCTCACAATCATGCTCGTGAGCTAAGCGTAAAATCCCAGGTAAATCGTCAAAAGACAAATTAGATGCTCTGTTGCGAGCATTGAAATTATCTAAACCACAATACACGGCATTAGCACCTGCAATAACGGCTGCTTTAATGGCTTCAACATCGCCACCTGGCGCTAATAATTCAATTTTTTTATTCATCTTGGGATTCAGTAATAATAGAAAGTGACTAAGGAGTCAGTTTAATAAAAATTAAAAGGGACAGATTTATTATCTATTGGTCGCTCGCCGCTAGGCATTCGTTTCTTTTGTTCACCCAAAAGAAACGAACCAAAGATAAAAGATCAAATTAAAGCGGACGTTACCCCTTTAACCCTAATGTCAGTTTATTTTTGTGAATAGCGCTCAAAACGCGAAATATATTCATCCATGTTTTGTTCTAACATCTCGGTGTAGCGTTGTGTGAAGTATTTTATCGCCTCTTGTTTTTCTGCTTGCATGTTCTCAGCATTCTCAACTGACGAAGCCACACTAAAGGCATTAAAACGCGCGGCAGAATATAGAAATGATGTATTAACATCCTCAACTGAACTGTCAGGCACTTGCTGGTTTGCAACAGCAATAAACTCATCAGCACGTTGTTGAAATGTCATTTTAGCAGGTGAATTTTCACTCATTATTATTCTCTTAATGTTGTTATATGGTTTAAATTATATTTTTTTGATTGTTGGATCAGGTGAGATCATATCAGTTGTGAGTCATTATAGTTAAATCCCATAACTTACTCCTTCTCCCATTTATTTGGCATAATTGAAGCAACTTATTATTTTCCGCTGGTACCATCATGGCTATTCGACATTTTGAAGGCACACAACCTGACATTCATTCATCTACTTATATTGATGACACTGCTCTTGTTCTGGGTGATGTGCAGGTAGGTAAAAACAGTTCTATTTGGCCTCTGACGGTGATACGAGGTGATGTTAATTCTATTCAAATCGGTGAAAACACGAATGTTCAAGATAATTCTGTACTCCATGTTTCTCATAAAGGGCCTTATAACCCTGACGGTTTTAACTTAAAAATAGGTAACAATGTTACTGTCGGCCACCGTGTTATTTTACATGGCTGTCAAATTGGTAACTCGTGCTTAATTGGTATGGGGTCAACGATAATGGATGGCGCTATTATTGAGTCTCATACCATTATTGGGGCTGGTTCTTTGGTTACTCCGAATAAACACCTTGAATCTGGTTATCTTTGGATGGGAAGCCCTGCACGTAAAGTCCGAAAACTAAGTGCTGACGAACTTGAATCCATTGAATACTCCGCTCAGCATTATGTAAGACTCAAAAATCGCCATCAAGGCTAGTCAACTGCAATCATAATGCTGCTAGTGTTGCTAAAGCTTTATTAGGAATAAGTTATATTGAAGGGATTGATTATATGACTCTAACGTAACATTAAATTAACGAAGAAAAAGATCTCTCTTCTCGTTACCATTGTCATTTCAATATATCCGTAAGTTACGACTAAGCTCATTAAATATATAAATAAGGACCATAATAAGTGCCAGTCACAACACCTTTCTTTAGCCGTACTTTTTACCTAATTATTGGCCTGCTGATGTTGAGCTTGTTTTCACAGTTAGCCTCTGCACACGGCATGTCTGAAGCTGAAAAGCTGTCAATAATCGAAGGGGGAAATCTACGCTATATGTGGCTTGGTGCAACTCACATGTTATCTGGATACGACCATCTGGCATTTGTGTTTGGGATCATCTTTTTCCTGACCACGTTCCGCGATATTGCCAAATATGTCACGGCATTTACGCTTGGTCACAGTATTACGCTCATCTTCGCTACCTTTAATGCCATTCAGCTTAACTACTTTATTATCGATGCTGTGATTGCTCTGAGCGTTTGTTATATCGCTTTTGCCAATATTGATGGTTTCCGGAAATATCTAAATATAAACCCGCCAAATATGATGCTTATGATTGTGGGTCTAGGTCTGATACACGGTTTTGGTTTATCCACTCGTTTACAAGAGTTACCATTGAGTGCTGACCATCTATTGCTGAATATCATATCGTTTAATGTCGGAATCGAGCTAGGTCAGATCAGTGCATTGGCGCTTATGCTCATCCTTCTTGCTGCTTGGCGAAAAAGCGATGCCTTTAAAACGTTTAGTCTAATTGCAAACTATGGCCTCATTATCTTAGGAACATTACTTTTCCTTATGCAAATGCACGGCTATGAACATAGTACAAACCCTGAAGAACTTAGACTACCTCAGGAACGTTCTCAAAAAGCTGACACTGATAAAGTCGGTGTAGCAGAAGACGAGCTTACAGATGACCGACAGTCGCAATGGAAAGACTCAATCAGTATTACAATTCCCGACCTAGATTATACCGAATACAAGTTGTATATGGATAAAGGTGCTGTTCTTGAATATTCATGGGAAACAGAAGGTGAGACATTATTTTATGATTTTCATGGCGAGCCAGAAGGTGATACATCAGGCTACTTCAAAAGTTATAAAGAAAGCACTGACAGTAAGGCAAACGGTACTTTGACCACGCCATTTGCAGGTACACATGGTTGGTACTGGAAAAATGATAGTAATATGCCTATCACTATCACATTAAACATCAAAGGTGTTTACCAGCGTTTAGATACAGAAATGGAAATGCCGTAAGAAGCTGTCTCCAGTTAAACGGCCCCTCCTTTAATTAGCAGGATAGACTTATTTAAACTTCAAACCTTCCGTGCCATACCTAATGCAATTGATACCCGCCCTTCATTCAAATTCTGAGCCTGATTTTTAAGCTTTTCTTTTGCATTGTCTCCCATCAGGATATGTATACCAAGAGGCGGTGGACCATCAGTTTTTATCTTAACCGCGACTTGTTTAAAAAACTCAATAGATTCGTGAGTCTTGGTGTGCCATTGCTCAACGTCGAACCCTGCGGCTTCCATCATTAAACGTGCATCTTTTTCTTTAACCAATGCACTGATTGACTTATTTTCAGCCCAAGGAACAGGATAAATGGGGTCATCACCATAACCTCGAAATACATCATGGAATAACAGTCGTCCACTTGGTTTTAGCACTCTTACTATTTCACTATAGAACTTTGTCTTATCAGCAATATTCATCTGGACATGCTCTGTCCATACAATGTCGAAACTATTGTTATCAAACGGGAGTTCTAACGCACTGGCATGATGTAGTGTGACTTTGTCGTGCATATTCACAAGCTTGCTAAGCTGCTTTCCTGCTGTGATATATTCTTCTGTGAGATCAATACCCGTTACGTTACATTGATATTGGCTTGCTAGATATCGAGGCGTGCCGCCTAAGCCACAGCCCACATCGAGGATAAGATCCGTTGTCTTTATATCAGCAAGTTCAGCGACTTCAATTGTTGATAGTCTTCCTCTTGTATGGAAGCCATCCACGGGGGCTAAATCATCCACGGTAAGTAAGTTGAAATCTTTGCCAGCTTGTCTCAGTCCCGCTTCAATCTTATCCATGATGCCGCCAGAACCATAATGTTTGTCTACCACTTTTGTATCAATGTTTTTCATGATGCAATCCTCTAGTTTTCTACCGGATAGCCTGCATCAATCCACTGTTGCATCCCTGAGTGACTGATGCACGTTAAGTTATCTAATCCCATAATCGTGAGATTGGTAAGTGCCGTTTGAGCTCGCCTTCCTGATCGACAGTAAAGGTAGACAGATTCATAGTGTCTTAATTCTTCAAAGTGTTGCTCTTCCGTTCCTAGTGGGATATTTCTACATTTTGGGATATGCCCTTGGGAAAATTCTTCTGGCGTACGGCTATCTATAATGAGTTTATCTGCGTTATTTTGCTGCCATACCTTATAAAGTTCATTCATTGTGAAGTCTTGGTGAAGATAATAGTCAGGGTTAAAACTAATTCCACAATTTGTATTTTCGGGAATGGCTTCATTAATCTTATTTGGAATAGCTAGGTTGAGATTATTCATTATGTGAATAAATTGTTCTTTGCTGTTCCCCTGCCCTGCTCTTGGGTTCCAGTGTTTTTCCTCGCCTATCGTTGACTCTAATCTGCCATTGTAATCATGAGCGGGATAAACCTTAGTTTCATCCGGCAAGCTGAATAATTTCTCGGTGATGCTGTCATAGAGCTTGGCTGAATCACCTTGCTGGAAATCAGTTCTGCCACAGCCTCTAATAAAGAGTGCATCGCCTGTAAATACCACTCCATCCACATAAAAGCTCATGCAACCACTGGTATGACCAGGTGTGGAAATAGCTTGAATGGTGTAATTGCCAAGAGGAAGTTGTTGACCATCTTTAACGGCTATATCAATGGTTTTTATATCAGCAGCATCGCCAAAAACAATTTTAGCACCAGTATTTTGGCGAATCATTCCACTTGATGTCACATGATCAGCATGCACATGGGTTTCAATGGTGTAGAGAAGTTCGACACCCAGTTCTTCAATGATTTGAATGTCACGACCGAACTGTTCTTTCACCGCATCAATTAATGCAGCTTCTTGCGTTATAGGGTCTATCAATAGATAGGTATAAGTACAGGTTTCCCTATCAACAAGCTGCTTCACGATTAATGAGGGATGGGAAGTGTGAATTGTCATGACTATGCTCCTCCATACATCTTGATAAATCATGTGTTTTTGGGTGTATTAACACGCGTCTTAATTTTATCTCCTCACCCCAGCCCTCTCCAACAGGAGAGGGGGCTAAAAGCCTGACTCCTTCTCCCTTGAGGGAGAAGGTTGGGATGAGGGGGCAATCTTAATAATGCTAAAATCAGAACGAATCAGCACAAGAACACCAATCATTAACTGCATATTATGCTTTGCTCTGGCTTCCAGTTTTTACCTTGAATATCTGCATCCCAGCATGCTTCTAGCTAGGATCTGCTTAATACAATAGATTCTCGATAAAAACCTCGAGAATGACGGGAGCTACATGCCCTGCACCTTCAAGTAACTTGGGTATATTGCTAATTATAACAAATGAATACGCCTTTGTTTTTATCTACTTTATCAGCTCCTTTTTATTTAATCATTAATGTTGAATTTTTTGGTTCGTTGTACAATGCTGTTCTTTCACCATTAACAACAATCAATTAAACGAGCCTAATATGAACATTCAAAGTCATTTTTCTGATCTAGATACACCAACCGGTGTGATGCGTACGTACATCCACCGTCCTGACGTTGAAGGCAGCTTTCCTACTATCTTGTTTTATTCAGAAATCTTTCAGCAAACAGGGCCTATTGAGCGTGCAGCTAAACTGATGGCAAGTCATGGTTATGTGGTATTGGTGCCTGAAGTGTTTCATGAGCTTAACCCAATTGGTACGGTATTAGGTTATGACGATGCGGGTCGTGAAAAAGGTAATGCAGATAAGCATGCTAAAGATGTGCAAGGCTATGATACTGATAATATCGCGTTAATTGAGTTTGTAAAACAGCAAGACTACTGCAATGGTCATATCGGTGCGATGGGTTATTGTATTGGTGGTCATTTAGCATTTCGCGCTGCATTGCAACCAGAAGTTAAAGGTGCTGCGTGTTTTTACGGTACTGATTTACATATCCAAGTCATTCCTAATGCACCAGGTCAACACAGCATGGAACGCTTGGATGATATTAAGGGTGAGTTATGCATGATTTGGGGTAAGCAAGATAATCATATTCCACCTGCTGGTCTTGCTAAAATTTATAAAGAATTAAACGAAACAGATATTACCTTCACATGGCATGAGTTTAATGCTGGGCATGCATTTATGCGTGATGAAGGTGATGGTGGCCGTTATGATGCTCAAACTGCTCAGTTAGGTTATCTGTTGGCACTGAATCTGTTTGGTAGAACATTACGTTAGTAGATTAGCTTCAATTAATGAGGCTCTCCCCTCATATCTAGAAACATTATGCACAATGGTAGTAATATACTATCTAAACAGCATGGAGTTTTTAATATGACTGAATCTAGACATTCTCATCGCGTTAATTTCAACTGTCTCGTTGAATTTGAAACAAATGAGTGCAAACTGGTGTGCGAGCTTATTGATATATCACTTCAAGGTGCTTTAATTTGTGGCTGCTCAGGTGCAACACCTGATGCAGGCATCGCCTGTAAATTGACCATCAGTCTTGATGATGATGCTGAAGTGCAGATCATTATGCTCGGTACAACAGCTCGTAAAATAGAAAACCGCGTCGGTATCCATTGTGACTCTATCGATAGTGATAGCATGGCCCATCTTCGTAAACTCATCGAATACAATCTTGGTGATAGTGAGTTATTGAACCGTGACTTTTCCTCTTTAGTGCATGAGCATTAATTTGGCTAAGGTGCACGATCTGATGATCATTATCAATCTAATAACCTTAGTAGCCAATTATTAAGCTGACTTTTATCCAGCCGTTTATGCCACGCAGCGATCACTTTAAAACTAGGTAGCTTTTCTTGAAGTTTAATGGGTTCAATATCAGGATGAGGTAGTAGGCGTGAGGGTACAAAACCTATCGAATCTGTCGCTTTTATTATTTTTGGCGTTGCTGAAAAGCTAGTAACAGACATGACGATGTTTCTTTTAAGCCCCTTTTCTGTAAACCATTCATCAAGCGCCCCATGTAAGTTAGTTCGTGATGGTGAAATTACGATTTGTGGCAGCTTTGCAATATCACTGACTGAATATTCTTTATCTAAATACTGTGAATCCTTACCAGCAACACAGATATGATGCTCTTCAAAAAGAAGCTGTGTATTCAGTGTTTTAGGAACAAATTCAGGGAAGGTCAGTAACAAATCTATTTCACCAGAGGACATGAGTCGCAGTAAATCTCTTGATTCAAAATCTCTAATGACAACTTTTAAAGACGGTGCTTGCTCTCTTAGTTTAGAAAGAAAGTCAGGTAATACGGTCATTAGCGCATAATCAGTGGTGCAGATATTGACCGTACCGCTAACGGTTGCTGGATCAAATTTATCCTCGGTAAAAAGCCCTTCAATATTGTTGATTATTGTGTGTATTTTAGGCTCGATCTGCTGAGTGAACTTAGTGGGTATAACCCCATTACTACTACGAATAAACAGTTCATCATTAAATGTATCTCTTAGCTTTCTAAGCTGCTCACTAACGGCTTGTTGAGTTAATCCCATTTTTTGAGCAACTCTTGATACATTCCTTTCTTCTATCAAAAGCATAAAAATTCGGAGTTGCTTCAGGTCCAGCCTATTAATACCACTCATAATTGTATCCATAACAATGATTATTTGTTTTAAATTGTATCTATTTAAGAGTAAGCTTTCAATAGAACGTAAGGTATTAATAGTTCTAGTAAAAAGATAAAGCACGCTTATTAGGTATAAGCTTAATGCTAATATAAACAGCCTAAAAATTGGTTCTAGATGTATAATAGTGGTGCAACGAAGATATGTTGGCCTAATAAAGGAAGTCAGTTATTCAAGGATGAGGTAGTATTCAAGGAAGTCAATCAAGTCAAGGATGAGTTAAACACTTAAACCTTTGAAAGGATTGACATAATGAAAGTTAATTACCAGAAGTTAACTGGATTTACCTTACTCGAGTTGATGGTTACACTCGGAATTG
>WTAY01000150.1 GCA_013139345.1 Methylophaga sp.
ATGGTGTCGGTAAACATGGGCTAAAAGCGCCTAAAGAACCTCTGTATTTGGGGAACTCTGGCACATCTATGCGTTTGTTAAGTGGATTGTTGGCAGGGCAAAACTTTAATACCGTGTTAACCGGTGATTCAGCTTTATCTTCAAGACCGATGAAAAGGGTTACTGCTCCATTGATATCAATGGGGGCAGATATTGAGACAGACGCGGATGGTACTGCGCCATTGCGTATTACCGGAACAGGTAAGTTACAAGCGATTAATTATGTGATGCCTATGGCAAGTGCACAGGTTAAGTCTTGTTTATTGCTGGCTGGGATGTATGCAGAAGGTGAAACAACAGTTGTTGAGCCAGCACCAACGCGTGATCATACCGAAAGAATGTTGAATGGTTTTTCATACCCTGTGCAGCGTGATGGAAGCAAAGCAAGTATCAATTCAAAGGGCAGTTTAATTGCATCTGATATTGATGTACCCAGTGATATTTCTTCGGCCGCCTTCTTTTTGGTGGGGGCGTCGATTGCACCCGACTCAGACGTCACATTAAAGCATGTGGGTATTAATCCAACGCGTACCGGTATTATTGATATCTTGCGCTTAATGGGTGCGAATATTGAAGTGTTGAATGAGCGTACAGTCGGTGGTGAGCCAGTTGCTGATTTAAGAGTTATCTCTAGCCAATTAAAAGGTATTGATATCCCTGAAGAATTAGTGCCGTTAGCAATTGATGAGTTTCCAGTGCTATTTGTTGCTGCGGCTTGTGCGGAAGGGCAAACCAGATTGACGGGTGCAAAAGAATTACGTGTTAAAGAATGCGATCGTATTCAAGTGATGGCAGACGGTTTAAAGATCTTGGGTGTAGATGCTCAACCTACAGAAGATGGGATGGTAATACAAGGTAAGCCTGTTGATTCAATCGGTGGAGGAGTGGTTAACTCACATGATGATCATCGTATTGCAATGTCATTTTCTATCGCAGGTTTAAGAGCAACAGCGCCAATCACAATTGAAGATTGTCAAAATGTAAATACCTCTTTTCCTGAGTTTCGTGATTTAGCAACCCAATTAGGATTGGATTTAAAATGACAGTACCTGTTTTAACGATTGATGGCCCAAGCGGTGCGGGTAAAGGTACTGTGAGTCGTCTGGTGGCTAAGCAGTTAGGTTGGAATTATTTAGATAGTGGTGCTATTTATCGTTCCTTGGCAATTGATGTGCTAAAAAATAATGTTGATTTTAAAGATGTAAGTGCAGTCGTTGAAGTTGCGCAAAAAATGTCATTAGTATTTGAATGTGGCAATGAACTAGTTGTCAAGCTGGATGGTATTGATATTACCGCTGAGCTTCCTTCTGAGACTACAGGCAATACGGCTTCCATTATTGCCGCATATCCTGATGTGCGGGCTGTTTTATTGCAAAAACAAAAGGATTTTCAGCTGGCACCAGGTTTAGTTGCTGATGGCAGAGATATGGGAACTGTGGTTTTTCCTGATGCAGTGAATAAAGTATATTTAACAGCTAGTGCCGAAGAGAGAGCTAAAAGACGATATAAACAGTTGATAGAAAAAGGAATTGATGCTAACCTAGTACAGATTACTAAAGAGATTGAAGCGCGTGATCGTAGAGATCAAGAGCGAACAACCGCTCCGCTTAAAGCGGCTGAGGATGCTCTTTATATAGATTCATCTGAATTATCGATTGAACAGGTAATTTCAGAAGTAATAAATTTAGTCCAATAGGACTTTTTTGGTGGTCGTTAACTATTTGATATAACGACCTTTATTATAACTTTGATAAAAGAAACTTGCGTTACCCTCCATAAAAAACAATGTTGTTTTTATGTGTAAAGGGTAAGTTTAAGCAAGTGTGGGAAAGAAGAAAATGAGCGAGAGCTTTGCTGAATTATTTGAAGAAAGTTTAATCAGGACTGAAATGCGTCCTGGTGCTATGTTAATTGGTACTGTTATTGATATCGATAATGATTTTGTTATCGTTAGTGCCCAAGCCAAATCAGAAGGTGTTATTCCAAAATGGCAATTTTTAACGCCAGATGGTGACCTTGAAGTTAATATTGGTGATGAAATTGAGGTAGCACTTGATTTATTCGAAGATGGACTAGGTTCAACACTTCTTTCTCGCGATAAAGCTAAGAAAAATAGAGCTTGGGGCGAACTTGAGAAAGCCTTTGAAGGCGAAGAAACAATTGTTGGACGTATTAACGGTAAAGTCCGTGGTGGTTTTACAGTTGCAGTTGGTGCCTTGCGCGCTTTCTTACCAGGTTCATTAGTTGATGTTCGTCCGATTAGAGATACAACTTTTTTAGAAGGTCGTGATCTTGAATTTAAAGTTATCAAAATTGACCAAAAACGTAATAACGTAGTTCTATCTCGTCGTGCTGTAGTAGAAAAAGAATACAGTGCAGAAAGAGATGAGTTACTTAAAACATTAGCTGATGGTATCGTTGTTAAAGGGATTGTTAAAAACTTAACAGACTACGGTGCATTCATTGACTTAGGTGGTATTGATGGTTTATTACATATCACTGATATGGCATGGAGACGTG
>WTAY01000057.1 GCA_013139345.1 Methylophaga sp.
AGTCAATATGAAACTTTTACAAGCACAATTTTTCCACCCTCGATTTTGGCTAAGCTGGTTTGGACTGCTATTCATGCGGTTATCAATTTATCTGCCAACCAAGATACAATTGCGGCTAAGTTATGGCCTTGCCTTATTAATGAAACCCTTTATGAAGGCAAGAAATTCTATTGCTAAGAGGAACATTGAACTTTGTTTTCCTGATAAATCTGAGCAATGGCGTATAAAATTGCTTGAAGATAATAAATACTCAATGGCGATGTTATTATTTGAAACCGCACTGAGCTGGTGGGGGAGTAATGCACGCTTAGAAAAAAAAGTGACGTATGTAGGGATGGAACATCTTGATAATGCGCTAAAAAAAGGTAAAGGAGTGATCCTGTTGACAGGGCATTTTACATGTATGGAATTAGGCATACGTCTGATGATGATGAAAACACCTTGCCATGTGATGTATAGACAGTTAAAGAATCCGGTGTTTAATAGTGTAATGACCCAATCGAGGGCGATACATAGTGAGCAAACAATTCTGCGAGATGATCCTAGAACAATGCTTAGGGCATTGAAAAAGAATAAAGTGGTGCTTTATGCACCCGATCAAGATATGGGCAAAAAAAGAAGTATTTATGCTACGTTTTTTGGCATAAGGGCGGCAACAGTGCCGGCAACAGCACGCATTGTTAAAATGAGTGGTGCTACTGTAGTTCCCGTTATAGCAAAGCGTGAATTAAATGGTCACTATACTATGACCTTGGGTAGCGCATTGACGGATTATCCAACGGGTGATGATGTAGCTGATGCGCAGAAAATTAATGATGTGATTGAACAAGCTGTGCGTGAAACACCGGGGCAATATTTGTGGATCCATCGTAGATTTAAAACACAGCCTAATGCTAAGAAAGGGCTGCTGTATAAATGAAAGTTGTTTTATTACCGGGCCTTGATGGCACGGGAACATTATTTCAGCCGTTAATTAAAGCATTACCAAAAGAATTTGATACACAGGTCATTTCATACCCATCTAATAGAAAATTAAGCTATGAGCAGTTAATAGAGCTTGTTATTGAGGAGGTACCAGAAGAAGAATTTATATTAGTAGGTGAATCTTTCTCTGGCTATATAGCTTATCAAGTGGCTTTGCAAAAGCCAGACAATCTTAAGTCAATAATTTTTGTAGCTAGTTTTCTTGAAAATCCTAAACCCTATTTGTTGGGTTTATCTCGGTGGCTCCCGACGAATTTAATCTTATCAGTTCCTATTCCATCTGTTATTGCTAAAATATTTTTACTTGGTTCAACAGCAAGTAATGAAATGATTGATTTGTTTAAGCAGGCTATAAAACATGTATCACCTGATGTACTTTCTTTCAGATTGGAAGAGATAAGACAAATCCCCAAAAATCATAAACATTGCGAAATAAGGGCGGTGTATCTACAAGCAGATAATGATAATTTGGTTCCTAAAAACTGTGTGAAAAAATTTAAAGAAGTATTTGAGAATATTAAAGTAATCGAAATGAAAGGCTCTCATTTTTTATTACAAGTTAACCCACTGGCGTGTGCGAAAGTTATAGCCAATGAGGCAAGTTACTAAGTCAGAACTCCGTAGCCACAAACAAAAAAGGCCATCCGAAGATAGCCTTTTCTGAAATACGTAATGTATTTGTATTTTAACGTTTTGAGAACTGTGGACGTTTACGCGCTTTGTGTAAACCAATTTTCTTACGTTCTACCGCACGTGCATCACGTGTGATAAAGCCTGCTTTACGAAGGTCTGATTTTAATTCTGAATCAAATTCAACTAGTGCGCGGCTGATACCGTGGCGAATTGCGCCAGCTTGACCATTGTTACCACCACCACGAACAGTGATTTTCAAATCAACTTTATCTAGCATTTCTACTAGTTCTAGAGGTTGGCGAACCACCATTCTAGAAGTTTCACGACCGAAGTAATCTTCGATTGTGCGTGTGTTGATTGTTAATTTACCCGTACCCATTTTCATGAAAACGCGTGCTGTTGAACTTTTACGACGACCTGTCGCGTAATATGTATCTGCCATGATTTAAATCTCCAGCACTTTAGGCTGTTGGGCTGTGTGAGGGTGTTCTGCACCGGCGTAAACTTTTAATTTACCGAACATTGAGCGACCGAGAGGATTCTTTGGCAACACGCCTTTTACAGCAGATTGGATAACGCGTTCTGGTGCTTTATCAAGTTGCTTTTCAAGAGAGATAGATTTGATACCATCGATGTAGCCTGTGTGATGATAATACATCTTACCTTTTAATTTATTACCAGTTACACGAATCTTCTCTGCATTGATAACAACGATATAATCGCCAGTATCTACATGAGGTGTGTAAATAGTCTTATGTTTTCCACGCAAACGACGCGCGATTTCAGTAGCCATACGACCTAATGTTTTGCCGTCAGCATCTACTACGAACCAGTCGCGACGAACTTCTGCTGGCTTTGCACTTAATGTGGTTGTTTTCATTCCGCGGGTGGCTCCTAAAAAAAATACGCAAGCGGGTCTAAATAAGAGGGGAAATATTACGCATTCGGTGACGAACTGTCAACTGTATTTACCAATTATTTATTAGGTAAACAGTACTAAAAGTACGCAACCTAGTATTAGACGGTAAATAACAAAAGGCCACATGCCTATTTGATTGATTAATTTCATAAAGAAATAAATACAGAGATAAGCACTAATAGCTGAGAATAATGCGCCAAAACCGAGCACTGACCACTCTATTGGTGCCGCTGATTGTATCAGTTTAACAGTAATCCAACCACCGGCTAATATAATAATAGGTATAGATAATAAGAATGAAAATTGTGCTGC
>WTAY01000047.1 GCA_013139345.1 Methylophaga sp.
GTGGCAAGATTGATGCACGTTCACAAAAGAGTAAGTGGTTTACTGAACTGGATAAAATCGGGGCAATGATCCCAGTTTGGCCTGTTGATTTAGCCAACTTACCTCGTTGGATCTCACAGCGAATGCAACAGAGCGGTTTGCGGGCGAATCAGCAGGTTTTTGAACTCATTGCAGAACGTGTTGAAGGAAATCTATTTGCCGCCGCTCAAGAAATTGATAAGTTACAATTGCTTTGCCCCAATGGTGATGTCGACGAGCAAACTGTATTAGAGTCTGTTGCCGACAATGCCCGTTTTGAAGCATTTGGCCTGATGAATACCGTACTTTCTGGACAAACGAGTAAAATACCTCGAATGATTAGCCGCTTACGAGCTGAAGGCTTAGATATACTCGCTGTCTTTTCAGCCGTATCGTGGTCATTGCACCGTATGATTGATATGGCGGTGCAGTTAGATAACGGGTCACGAATAGAGCAGGTGTTTTCATCACAAAAACCACCGATATGGGAAAAAAGCCGACCAATGATGCGACAGGCATTAGGACGGCATGAACGATTACAATGGCAAGGCTTCTTACAGCAAATGGCACAGATAGACCAAGCTGCAAAAGGGAGTGTAAAACGTTGCCCATGGACATTATTAGAAACATTATGTTTGCAAGTTGCAGGCATTAACGTCATTAGTCAGAATTAGGAGAGCGGCATTGGATATTCAAAATTATATGCAAGCCTTAGGTCAGCAGGCGAGAACAGCAAGTCGAGCATTATCTCGAGCTGGTACCAATGTGAAAAACCATGCACTGCGAACCATTGCTACTGAAATTAGAGCAGCTGCAGATACACTAAAAAATCAAAATGAACTTGATTTACAAGCGGGAAGAGCTAAAGGTCTAGATGCTGCATTATTAGACCGTTTAGAATTAACAGATGCCCGTATTGAAGGCATGGCTGAGGGCTTAGAACAAATAGCTGCATTACCTGATCCTGTTGGTGAAATTAGTAATATGAATTATCGTCCTTCTGGCATTCAACTAGGTCAGATGCGAGTACCTTTAGGTGTCATCGGCATTATTTATGAGTCACGTCCTAATGTAACAGCAGATGCTGCGGGTTTATGTTTAAAATCAGGTAATGCCACCATCTTACGAGGTGGCAGTGAAGCAATTAATTCAAATAAAGCAGTGGCTGCATGTATTCATCGAGGTTTAGAACGAGTGGGCCTTCCAACAGCGGCTGTTCAAGTTGTTGAAACAATAGATCGTGCTGCGGTAGGCGAATTGATCACTATGACTGACTATGTGGATGTGATCGTACCGCGTGGTGGTAAAAGCTTGATTGAACGTGTCAGTAGTGATGCACGCGTACCTGTTATCAAGCATCTTGATGGTATTTGCCATGTATATTTAGATGCTGCGGCTGATTTAGACATGGCAGAAGAGATTGCCTTTAATGCTAAATGCCATCGTTATGGTGTCTGCAATGCAATGGAAACATTATTAGTTGATAGTGCCATTGCTGGAGAGATTCTTCCTCGCCTACAACAGCGGTATGCAGCAGAGTCTGTTGAACTGCGCGGCTGTGAGCTGACACAAATTATATTAACGGATATTAATGCTGCAACAGATGAAGATTGGGACACTGAATATTTAGCGCCTATCTTATCAATTCGTATTGTTGATGGACTTGATGAGGCAATGGATCATATTCATCAGCATAGCTCGGGTCATACCGAAACAATTGTTACCGAAGATTATGCTCGTTCACGTCGATTTTTAGCGGAAATTGATTCTAGCTCGGTCATGGTCAATGCTTCAACGCGATTTGCTGATGGGTTTGAATATGGCTTGGGTGCTGAAAT
Source organism: Methylophaga sp. (assembly GCA_013139345.1). Taxonomy (GTDB): domain Bacteria; phylum Pseudomonadota; class Gammaproteobacteria; order Nitrosococcales; family Methylophagaceae. The sequence continues at coordinate 1,857 of WTAY01000047.1, forward strand.
TGGAATTTCTACCGATAAAATTCATGCGCGTGGTCCTGTCGGTTTAGAAGGTCTAACATCGCAAAAATGGATCGTGTTGGGTAGTGGGCAAATTCGTAGTTAAATATGGCTGAATCAATAGGCATATTGGGCGGGACATTTGATCCCATTCATTTTGGACATTTAAGACCTGCTCTTGATGTGCTGGAACAACTTAACTTAGATCGCATTCATCTAATCCCAAGCGCTCGCCCGCCACATCGAGAACAACCACAAGCGACGCCAGAACAGCGTCTTACGATGCTGCATCTAGCTGTGAAAAATAATGAACAGTTTGTGGTGGATGATCGTGAACTTCACCGAGAAGGTGCGTCATATACGATTGATACACTATTAAGCTTCCGCCAAGACTTTCCTGATAGCCCTTTATATTTGATATTGGGGTCAGATGCCTTCTCTCATATTCAAACATGGCACCACTGGGATGAGTTGTTAGATTTTGCACATATTGTTGTTATGCAACGCCCAAATGAAACCGTGGCGATGCCTGAACAAGTGGAGCATTGGTTTGAACAACATGTAGCCAATCAGGATGATGCTAAATTAAAATCAGGAAAGATATGGCCTATCGCGGTTACCCAATTGGCTATATCGGCAACAGATATTAGATCAAAGATTTCTCAAAGCTTAAACCCTCAGTTTTTGTTACCAGATGCCGTTATTCAAATAATTGGTATGTTGGGTTTATATCGATGACTATTCAATAGGTAGAAAAAGATATAATTCTATAAAAGTCCGTCATTCCCGCGAAAGCGGGAATCTAACGATAGTTGCTAGTTGTACTGCCCATGGATCCCCGCGTACGTGAGGATGACGTAACCTTAACCAGTAGTTTTGTAGGTTGGGTTTCAACTCAACATATTGGGCTCAAGTCTAATTTACAGAAAGGCATATCATAGAAAATGGATAATCTATTTTTCATACTCTCAAAACTAGCATGGGGCTTATTAAGCCCCACAAATCTATTCGTATTATTAATGGCGCTAGCAACACTGCAATTAATGCGTAATAAAATTAGTGCTGCAAAGAAAATATTATTACCAACCGCTTTCGTTAGTCTTGTCTTACTTGCTTACCCTGTGAGTGATTATTTAATGCATCCCTTAGAGACTCGGTTCTCTAAACCTACCGAATTACCTGAAAAGGTTGATGGCATTATCATGCTGGGTGGGGGAGAAGAACTAAAGCTATCCGTGGGCTGGAATACTATTGAAATAGGTAATGGTGGTGATAGGTTTATTGCTACTGCATTTTTAGCAAAGCAATACCCTAATGTTCCTGTGATATTTTCTGGTGGCAATGGCTCATTGCGATTTGATACCTCTGTGACAGGCGGCGATATTGCCAGAGAGTTATTAACAACCGTTGGAATTGATAATAGTAGATTAATAATTGAGTCGAAATCACGAAATACCCACGAAAACTTTATGTTGTTAAAGGATAAACTGCCCGACCCAGCAGGTCAGTATCTTCTGGTGACATCGGCTTTTCATATGCCTCGTTCTGTAGGCATTGCCAATAAACAACACATTAATGTTATTGCTTACCCTGTCGATTATCGTAGTAATCAACCTTCATTTAGGCAATGGGGTTTTAATTTATTTGAACATTTAGAAGTATTAGAACCTGCATGGCGAGAATGGATTGGTTTAACCGTTTATTATTGGACGGGTAAAACATCTGAATGGTTACCTCAATCAGAGAAGTAAACTTTTAATTACTGCTTTTAGGCTCTGTTTCGGTAAGGCTTATGAGGCGATCTAAAATAAAGAACCAAAAATAGAATAAAAACAATCAGGGAAAGGGTCATTGCTACGCGCCAAGGGTTGTTATACGATTTGATGATTTCAAATTGATTTACAAAAATGGTTTCACATGCGCCATTGCCTGAGTCTGTTCTAACTGTACTTGTTCCTCGAATACCACCATTATCATTACTGTAGTTTGCTAACCAGCCTTTAATATGGATCTGGTCGCCCACTTTAATATTTTGAATAGACTGACGAATAAACTCATTATCAGAGATTAAGTGGTTATTTGACAATTGTGAGCCATTAAAATGAGCCCATATTTCATTATTGGATGCTGAAATATTACACGTAAATTGACCATTCCAGAAGTCCATTTTATTTAAATAGGGGCTTGCTGCAAATTCTTTCCAAACAACGCAGACATCAGCAACATTAATATGATCTCCCCAAGCTTTGTGCAAGCCTTGATCACCATTATGGTGTCGAAAAGAAACAACAAGACCGTATAAATCATAATTGTAAACAGGTTCAATATGGTAATTAAGCGTGTTAAATTCGGTTGAAAAGGGCTTTTTATACACTTTCGATTGTATAGGAACTGCCAAGACTTCTGCTGAGATAGCCATGTCATCCACGAGTGTATTACGATTCCAAAAGGAGATGCACAGCACGATTAAGCTGAGAAATAAAATAGCTTTATTCATCGAGTCTATGATTTATTTCATACATATAATTTTTCTATTAAAGAAGTTTGACTTAAATATAACGTAATTCAGCCGCTTAGGGTAAAATAGTCCGATTATATGATTGAGTGGAGTGCCCGATGAAGGCCAAAGAATTACAATTACTAGTGATTGATGCACTAGAAGACATTAAAGCAGAAGATATTACGGTTATTGATGTGACGACAATGACCGATTTTACAGATTTCATGATTATCGCTACAGGTAAGTCAACTCGCCAAGTAAAAGCATTAGCAAATGAAGTCGCTAGCCAAGCTAAAGCCGCGGGTATTCAACCAATGGGGGTTGAAGGTGAAGATGTTGGTGAATGGGCATTAGTCGATTTGGTCGATGTTATTGTTCATATTATGACGCCGCAAGTTCGCACTACCTACAATTTAGAAAAATTGTGGAGTGTTCCTGAAGAGACTGATCAGGTTTCGGAAGAAGACTAGTGAAGTTAAATCTGTTGGCCGTTGGCACGAAAATGCCATCATGGGTCACAGAGGGTTATCAAGAATATGCTAAACGGATGCCGCGTGAATGTAGTCTTCATTTACATGAAATAGCACCTGCGAAACGCGGGAAAAGTGGAAGTCCAGCTCAGTGGATGCGTGAAGAAGGCGAACGTATTCTTGCCGCAATTCCTAGCAATCATCATGTTGTCGCCTTGGATGTTAAAGGTAAGACTTGGAGCACTGAGCAGTTAGCTGAACAGCTTAAAAACTGGCAGGCTGATGGTCGTGATGTTTCACTGATTGTTGGCGGTCCAGATGGACTGACTGATGAATGTTTAAAAAGGGCCAACCAACGTTGGTCATTATCGGCGTTAACCTTGCCACATCCTTTAGTGCGTATTGTAATGTCTGAGCAGTTATATCGTGCTTGGACGGTCTTACAAAACCACCCTTATCATCGCGCATGATCTTTCCTAGTATCTATTTAGCTTCAAATTCACCACGTAGACGTGAACTTCTCACTCAGATTGGGGTCGATTTCTCTGTATTGTCTGTTGATGTTGATGAAAGTCGTTTTTCTAATGAACTGGCGGTAGATTATGTTCAGCGTGTTGCTATCGCGAAAGCGCAAGCAGGTTGGGATAGCTCAAATCACAGTGATAATAAACCTGTACTAGGATCGGATACGTCAGTTGTATTAGATGGCGATGTATTAGGTAAGCCAACTGATGATGAACATGCTCGGGAGATGCTACAACGACTTTCAGGGCAACAACATCAAGTGATGACTGCTGTGGCAATTGTAACGAAAGAAAAAATATGGCTTGAATTGAATACAAGCACCGTTACATTTGCTAAATTAACTGATGATGATATTGATTGGTATTTGTCGACAAAAGAAGGCATTGATAAAGCGGGTGGTTATGCAGTACAAGGTTTGGCGGCTTTATTTATAGAGCAGATCGAAGGCAGTTACTCGGGAATTATGGGATTACCATTAAGAGAAACTGGACTATTATTAACTCAGATCGCAGGATTGATGAATGAGTAGTGAAATATTAATTAATGTTACGCCGACTGAAACGCGAGCTGTTGTCGTCGATAATGGCGTTCTACAAGACGTTTTTATTGAGCGCACTGAGTGCCGAGGGATTGTTGGCAATATCTATAAAGGCAAGGTGTGTCGTGTTTTACCCGGTATGCAGGCTGCTTTTGTTGAGATAGGCTTAGCACGTGCCGCTTTTTTACATGCCTCAGATATTTCTATTCCCCAAGGTCAAACTGGGACTTTGAAAAAAACAGAAGTACCTCCGATTACATCACTATTACGTGAAGGTCAGGAAGTGCTCGTTCAAGTTATCAAAGATCCATTAGGCAGTAAGGGCGCGCGTTTAACAACACAGTTATCCGTTTCTTCACGCTACCTAGTCTATATGCCAGAAACTCAGGGGATAGGCGTTTCACTTAAAATTGATGGTGAAGAAGAACGCAGAAGACTGAAGTCATGCTTAAGCTCACAGTTGGAGAAAGGGGCTGGTGGTTATATTCTACGCACTGCTGCTGAAGGTGTTAGTGAAGCGGAGTTAGTCGCAGACTTAACGTATTTACATCGTCTGTGGGAAAGGATAGGAGAACGTAAGTCATCGGTTAAATGTGGGGAGCCACTACATGAAGATTTACCGTTATCATTACGTGCATTACGCGATTTATTTTCTGATGATATTGAGCGGATTAGGATTGATTCTGGGGAAACATACCGGAAAGCGATGACCTTTTCTGAAGGTTTTATGCCTGAATGTGCTTCTCGCTTAGAGCACTATAATAAAGGCGACCGACCTTTATTTGATTTGTTCAGTGTTGAGGATGAAATAAAAAAAGCCTTAGAGCGGAAAGTACCCTTAAAATCAGGTGGCTATTTAATCTTCGATCAGACTGAAGCAATGACAACAGTTGATGTTAACACCGGTGGATTTGTTGGTCATAAGAACTTAGAAGAAACAATCTTCAAAACAAACCTTGAGGCTGCACAGGCTATAGCAAGACAACTTAGAGTTCGTAATCTGGGTGGTATTATTATTCTTGATTTCATTGATATGGATGAGGTTGAACATCAGCAGAAAGTATTAAGAACATTAGAAAAATCAATGATGCCGGATAGAGCTCGCCATAATATTTGTGGTGTTTCTGAACTGGGTTTAGTTGAAATGACACGCAAAAGAACACGAGAAAGTCTAGAGCATGTGTTGTGTGAGCCGTGTCCATGTTGTGATGGCAAAGGTTATGCAAAAAGTGCTGAAACGGTGTGTTATGAAATCTTCAGAGAAATCATTCGCGAAGCCAAGCAGTATGAAATGACGCAGTTCTTAATTCTTGCATCACAAGATATTATCGATCGTTTGAATGATGAAGACTCAACCAACGTGGCAGAGCTAGAACAATTTATTGGCAAACCCATTTTATTTCAGTTTGAGTCTCAATATAGCCGTGAACAGTTTAATGTGGTGCTAATGTAGTTCATGTCTTTTATTCGACGTAGTGTTCATATTGCGAGTAAGCAGATTGCTTATTTAGTCATTATTTTATTGGTATTACTCATAACATCGCTAGGTGTTATTTATTGGTTATCCGATGCGGTAGAGCAACGTCAAGATGAAATTGCAACATGGGCCAGTGAGCAAATTGGCTACCCCGTAGAAATTGGAGCGGCCGGAATTCATTGGTTAGGTCTTTTACCGAAAGTTCAGCTTGAGTCAGTTAAAATTTTTGATAAAAATCTTAAACGTGACATTCTTAGCCTTGATGATCTTTATGTAGGTTTAGATATTGTTGCTAGTCTGACTCAGGGGGAACCTGTACTAAACGACGTTACTTTGACTGGGCTCTCTCTTTCACTGGAACGAAATGAGTCAGGAATAATACAGGTTAAAGGGTTTAATCTTGCCTCATCCTCAAATGATCAAGACTGGCTGGGCTGGGTTAAAATTCTGAACCGCTTTCATTTACAGTCGATCAACATTAATTATGACGATCAATTGTCGACAGAATTGTCGGGAACCTATCACATAACAAATGCTGTTGTGAGTCATCAGTCTGATTTGTGGACATCAACAGGGAATATTCGCTTACCTGCATCGTTAGGGCAGCAGTTACAATTTCAAGTCCAAGCTAATATAGAAGATAGTTCATGGCAGTGGCAACTGAAAACTAAGAATCTAAACCTAGGGCACTTGGCACAACACTATGCTTGGCAAGATATTGTTGTCGAACAGGGATTAGCTGATATTAATTTATCAGGAACAGGGCAGGGTTCTACCGTTGATTCAGTGACGGCCGAACTACAGTTGTCGAAATCTAAAATAATGCCGCAGAAGGGTGATGGTATAGCTGAGCCTGTCATTATTGATCATTTAATGGGGACATTTGATTGGCAGAGACAAAGTAATTCATGGCAGTTGGCGGGACGGAATATACAGCTTTATATGAATGATGACGAATGGCCAGAAACCGGCTTCACTATTAATAAAAATGAGGATGGAACA
>WTAY01000259.1 GCA_013139345.1 Methylophaga sp.
ACCCATTACATTATCTTTAAAATGCTCAACAATCACCTGTACTTTTTGCGAGATATTGTAATCATGCAAACGCACCCACTGATTCAGCTTAACCTTGGCTTTTTTACTTTCCACCTCTTGGTCAGAATCATTAATTTTCATCGCCAGGTTATAAGCGACTTTGTAATTGGTGTAATTCTTTAATACATCCAGAATAAAGCCTTCTTCAATTGCCTGACGCATACTGTACACATGATAGGCTTCCGGCTTATTTTTCTTAGACGGCGCTTCATGGGGATTGGGTAAACGCCCAAACAACTCCAGCGTTTTAGTTTTAGGGGTTGCGGTAAAGGCTAAATAACTAAGATTAGATGAAGCCCTACGAGAAGCCACCGCCGCATCTAATATATCTTCAGTGGTTAACTCTTCATCCGTACTATCCACCATCAACACTTCTTTTAACTGCCGTGCGGTTGAGCCTGTTTGTGATGAATGCGCTTCATCGGCAATCACCACATAGTTGCGTTCTTTTAAACTGATGCTGTTTTCTATAGCTTTTAACACATAGGGAAAGGTTTGAATGGTGACAATAATAATTGGTTGTGAGTTTTCTAAGGCACTGGCAAGTTTCTCAGACTTTGAACCATCACCTTCTTGGTTATTGATCCGACCAACAACGCCTTCAACACTGGTAAATTGTGAGATGGTTTCCTGTAACTGAGCATCCAGTACATTTCTATCGGTCACAATAATAATGGAATCAAACTGCTTATTACCACTGGCATTATGTAAAGAAGATAACTGATGCGCTACCCAGGCAATGGAATTAGATTTACCCGAACCTGCACTGTGTTGAATGAGGTATTTATGACCAGGGCCTTCCGTTCGAGCAGCCTCAACCAGTTTATTTACCACATCCCATTGATGGTAACGTGGAAAAATCAAGGTTTCTTTTTTAGTCGTGCGACCTTCCCAGTCTTCTTTTTCTTCAATCTGTAAATGCACAAAGCGCGCTAGAATCTTTAACAAATTATCGGGCAGTAATACCTCATTCCATAAATAATCCGTGGCATATTGATTGATGTCTGTAGGTACATCGTTACCCGCCCCACCCTCTTTAGTCCCTTTGTTGAAAGGTAAGAAATAAGTGTTCTCACCCTCTAATCGGGTTGCCATATACACTTCATACTGACTGACAGCAAAATGCACCAAAGCACCACGTTTAAAACTTAATAACGGTTCTGGTTTTTTAGTGGCTGGGTCAATAGCAAAGCGCGTGGTTTTATATTGTTTAATAGCATTTTGTACCGCCTGTTTAAACTCAGACTTTAATTCTAAGGTGGCAATAGCTAAGCCATTAACAAATAACACTAAATCAATCCGCCAAGCTTTGGCTTTAGTGCCTGTTTGCTCTAAATGCGCTTCTGTTGCCCAAGGGCTATAAACCAGTTCAGGAACAACACGACAACGATTCTGTTGGTATCGCGCCAAGGTATCAGGATTTAAATCATGCTCGGGTTTAAACTGACATAAACTAAAGCGTGTACCTCGATCGCGTAACTCATGGCGTAAAACACCTAAAGTACCAAAAGTCCGCATTTCTTTATTAGCGGCATTGGGATCGGCTTTATTCAGCTGAGTCGCTACCCGTTCTAAAAACTTCTGTTCAGGGTTATTGGGGTAAAGTGTGCAAAACTTTTGCCATTGAGCCTCTTGAGTGTCTTTAACAAAACCTAAAACATCTTCTTCATATAAAGCCAGTTTACGATTGTAGTTTTCGGGTTTTCCTAATAGCCAGCCATTAGCGACTAGCTGATTAATCATATCGTTTTGAAATTCACTTTCGTTGGTTTTGTTATCCATATTTATCTATCCTAATTTTGACGGGCACGTCGCCCTCCTTTGCCCATCCTTATTTTCACAGCACTCCCCCTGTAGGATGGGAAAAGGGGTTATCCCGTGCCCATCAAATTACAAATTATCAGCCCCAACCCCATCAAAACCATCAATAATTACCGAAGAGCAAAAGGCTTTTTCGTGCCCATTTTTTTTGTTTTACAATGATGGGCACGGAGTAAAGCTCCTCTGTCCACCCTACTTATTTTCACAGCACTCCCCCGCGTAGGATGGGCAAAGGGTTTATCTCGGGCCCATCAAATCACACATTATTCAGACCCAATCCCATCAAAATCATCAATAATTACCGAAGGGCAAAAGGCTTTTTCGTGCCCATCTTTTTTTGTTTTACAATGATGGGCACGGAGTAAAGCTCCTCTGCCCACCCTACTTATTTTCACAGCACTCCCCCCGTAGGATGGGCAAAGGGTTTATCCCGTGCCCATCAAATCACACATTATTCAGCCCCAACCCCATCAAAATCATCAATAATTACCGAAGAGCAAAAGGCTTTTTCGTGCCCATCTTTTTTTGTTTTACAATGATGGGCACGGGGTGAAGCTCCTCTGCCCACCCTACTTATTTTCACAGCAACTCCCCCCGTAGGATGGGCAAAGGGTTTATCCCGTGCCCATCAAATCACACATTATTCAGACCCAACCCCATCAAAATCATCAATAATTACCGTACTCGGTAAATACCATCCTTTATCTACCGCCTGCCTAAATGAACTATATTCCCATTCCTGAGGCGTATCTACATACCCATGTTTAACAGGATTGTAATGAATATAATCAATATGTCGTCGCCAGTCATCCTCATTCCGAATACAATGCTCCCAAAAACGACGCTGCCAAATACCTTTTTCGCGCTTATTAATTTTAGATGGGCTAGTAGCTTCCTGAGGTAAAGCCGATGAAAATTTACGTTTAATCACCATCCAGCGCTTTGAAAAATCCGCATCACCCTCTGGCAATCGCCAAATAGTATGTAAATGATCGGGTAAAACAACCATCGCCTCAATTTCAAATGGATACCGTGTAACACACATTTTAAAAGCAACACGCAAACGGACAATATTATCAATTAATAACGGCTTACGATTTGCAGTAAGCACTGTAAAAAAGTACCGTGCTCCAGACTGATAAAAACGTCGATATTCCATTATATTCTCTTACGTAGGATGGGCAAAGGAGGGACGACGTACCCATCATTTTATTGGTCAAATTTGATGGGCACGGGATAAAGCCCCTTTGCCCATCCTACAAAGCATCCAATGCTTTACGCCATGTGAGAACTAAATCCCCCATCGCGGCATAATGTTTTTGAGTAACAACGGCTTGTACAATACCATCATTAATATCCAGATAATCATGCACTAGCACATTCCGAAAACCGATAATTTTTAACAACTCATTATGCTGCTGCAATGTTAAGTCACCTCGGTTTTTTAATTCATCAATCGCTTCGCGGGATTGGCTGAGTGATAGCTGGTATTTTTGTTGAACAAAATACCGAGCCATGCCAATAAAGGATTCAATATAAATCTGCAATGCACGTTGTATAGCTAAAAAATCTCGCTCTGTCCAGGTATTGGCATCTTCAATGCTATATTCATCAAGAATACGACACATTTTTTGTTGATGACGAATAATAGACTGCTCATAAGCAATATCTCTCATAATCCTTTTCCCATTTGGATAATATACTTTGTTCAACGCGTCTAACATGTG
>WTAY01000152.1 GCA_013139345.1 Methylophaga sp.
TAGCGTGACAGTTGACGCACGAACGAATTCACTATTGCTACGAGATACTGCAGATCAATTGGTACAAATTCGTAGGTTAATTGATAAATTAGACATTCCAATTCGTCAGGTTTTAATTGAATCACGCATTGTTATTGCGAATAATGACTTTACTAAAGAGCTGGGTGTCAGGTTTGGAGCATCAACAATTAGTCAGCATAATGGTAGCTTAACGAGTGAGGCGGTTTCCTCAGGATCGTTGAATGGTACTGATGCTCTCCATAATGGTGATGACTTAGAACAAATTGATAGATTAAATGTAGATATGCCGGTTACCAGTCCTGCAGGTTCCATTGCTTTTGCACTATCAAAACTACCTCTCGGCATGTTGATTGATCTAGAACTCTCAGCTATGCAACAAGAAGGTAATGGTGAGATTGTATCAAGTCCGCGGGTAATTACATCTAATCAGAAAACAGCAACGATTGAACAAGGTACTGAGATCCCTTATCAAGAAGCGAGCTCAAGTGGTGCAACCTCAGTGTCCTTCAAAAAAGCAGTGTTAAAATTAGAGGTAACACCTCAGATTACACCTGATGACCGAATTATTATGGACTTAGAAGTTAATAAAGATGAGGTGGGTGCTATATTCTTAGGAGTGCCAAGTATTGATACAAGAAGTGTAAAAACACAAGTATTAGTTGATAATGGCGAAACGGTAGTGTTAGGTGGTATCTATGAGCAAAGAAAAACGAGTTCTTCAAAACGAGTTCCTTTCTTTGGGGATTTACCTTATGTCGGCTTCTTATTTAAAACTAACAGCAATGAAGATACTAAGCGTGAATTATTAGTCTTCGTGACACCAAAGATTATTAAAGATAGTCTTAAGTTTTAAGCCTCTCAATTTGATCTCAATGAAGAAGCCGGATTGTGATGATTCGGCTTTTTTGTAATATAAAAACTAGGAATTAATACAACGTGGTAAGTGGTAATATCTTTTTGGTTGGCCCAATGGGTGCCGGTAAATCAACTGTTGGTAGACAGTTGGCTAAAGCACTTGGTCGTGATTTTTATGATAGTGATAAAGAAATTGAGAAACGAACAGGCGTATCTATTTCATGGATTTTTGAAATGGAAGGTGAAGAAGGTTTCCGTATTCGTGAACAAAAAGTGATTGATGATTTAACTAAGTTGAAAGATATTGTTTTAGCTACAGGTGGAGGGGCTGTGTTATCTGATGACAATAGACGTGCACTTCGATCTCGAGGTAATGTTGTTTATTTGTCTGCATCAGCTGAGCAGCTTTTTCGTCGAACATCGAAAGATAAAACGAGACCATTGTTGCAGACAGATGATCCTAAACAACAAATTGTCGAGCTGCTTGATGAGCGTGATCCCCTATATAAAAATGTTGCAGATATTGAATTACGAACTGGGGACCAATCTATTCAGCATGCGGTAGCAGAAGTAATTAAACAATTAGAAAACGTAGGGCAATAAACGAATGATGAACACTCTACAGGTATCGCTAGGCGACCGTAGTTATCCTATTTATATTGGTGAAAACTTATTATCTCAAGCTGAATTATTAACACAGCATATTAAAGGGAGTGAAGTTTTAGTTGTTAGTAATACGACAATTGCACCACTATACTTACAGAAGGTTTTAGATTTGTTAACGGATTATCGTTGTGAATCAGTTGTGTTACCTGACGGTGAGGAATTTAAAACCTTAGAAGTAATGAATCAGATTTTTGATTCATTGTTAACATCTCGGTTCTCCCGTCGAGTCACCCTCATTGCTTTAGGTGGCGGTGTGATTGGTGATATGACGGGTTTTGCTGCTTCATGTTATCAGCGCGGTGTTCCATTTATACAAATTCCTACAACACTTTTATCGCAGGTTGATTCCTCAGTTGGAGGAAAGACTGCTGTTAATCATGCCCTAGGTAAAAATATGATTGGTGCTTTCTACCAGCCACAATGTGTGATTGCTGATATAACAACACTCAATACACTAGAAGATAACCAGCTCTCTTCAGGTTTAGCTGAAGTGATTAAATATGGCCTCATCAATGACCCTGAGTTTTTTGTTTGGTTAGAAGACAATATTTCAGGTTTACGTAACCGAGAACCATCTCTACTAGCTGAAGCAATTGAACGGTCCTGCCAAGATAAAGCGGATGTGGTTGCACAAGATGAATTAGAACAAGGTGTTCGAGCCTTGCTAAACCTAGGCCATACCTTTGGGCATGCTATAGAAACAGGTATGGGTTATGGTAATTTCTTGCATGGTGAAGGTGTTGCTGTCGGCATGGTGATGGCGGCTGATTTGTCTCAACGTATGGGCTGGATTTCTGCGGATGATGTTGAGCGAATTAAAAATGTATTAACTGCTGCTGGATTACCTATTTCTGTACCTAAAGGAATGACGGCAGAACGATTCATGTCTTTAATGTCTGTTGATAAAAAAGTACAGGATGGCCATATCCGTTTAGTCTTATTACATGGGATCGGCAAAGCAGTAATGAGTGATGATTACTCGGCAGAAAAGCTAACCGAAACGTTGGCGGCATTTCAGTCATAACTTGATGACATGAGCAATCTTGCGAACTCATCGGCAGAGCCAAGCTATATCACTCGATTAGCATTGAACTCTGCACCGTTTAGTTCGGAAGTCGCTACACAGTCATTTTTCAATGGTGAGCAGCTTGTACAAAGGCTGAACTTACTCATCCATCTTGCACGATCCAGTGACAAAGTAGGCTTCTTATTTGCTGAGAATGGGGTGGGGAAAAGCACCTTACTAACACAGGTTCAGTTAGCTACCGGTGATGATCTGCGAATATGTCGTATTGATGCCCAGTCTTTATCAGATGCTACTCCGGTTATTGAACAATGTTTACGTGCTTTTGGTATTGAAGAAGGCGAGATTAATCGAAGTTCTGAACATGAACAATTACTTAAAAACAGATTACAGCGACTTCAAAAATTAAACATTAGGCCTTTACTATTAGTTGATAATATCGACACTATCTCGGCTGAAAATTTAGCTGTATTAATGGACTGGTTCTCTTGGCAAGGTGATGATGAATTCTTGTTACAGGCAATACTAAGCTCAAGCAGAATTATGCCTGAGTTGGATACTATTCACGGTCGCTTGCAGCGTGTTGATTTACCGAGCCTAGCAGAACATGAGCTAAGCGCTTACCTCATGCAGCGACTTGAGGCTGTGGGTTATAAAGGGGAGCTACCTTTTAGAGTAAAAGAGTTAAAGCAATTTTATCGTCAGTCTTCAGGCAACCCTGCTGTTGTGAATCAGTTGGCTCATCAAAAGTTGCTAGGGATTAAATCATCTCTTAAATCCACACATAGCCTGGATTTTTCTGGAATAAAAGCCTTATTTCGCTGGATAGGCGTAAGTGTTTTAGTCGTGTCATTAACCCTTTTATTGGTATTCCAAGACAAGGTTAATAGCCTATTCACTGAACAGACGGAAGACAATAGTATTATTGAACAACCCTTTAATGCTGAAGACGATCCTTTAGCTACCGTTGTCCTTGATGAAGATAACATCATAAGCTCTGAGCAAGCTGAAGAAGAGACGGTGGAATCATTAGATAGCGAACCGTTAGTTGTGGAGAAGGGTGAAGAACTAGATTCTATTAGTGAAGCGCTTAATAGTGCCTTAGATGTTGAGCTTGCAGAGCGAGAAGAGTTAGCCTCATTAGTTGCTGAACTACCCATCGTTGCAAAAGAGAAGGCTGAGGAAAAGCCGAGCAATGAAGTGATAATCTCCTCAGATGATGAAGGTGTTGAAGTAGAAATTCCTGTTCCCGAAGTCGAAGAAACGTCGCCACCACGAGTGCGCCAACAAGACTGGATTACACAGCAGCAAGGAAATCACTATACTTTCCAATTAATGGGCTCATGGCAGCAGGAGAAAGTGACTGAGTTTGTCGAGAAATATGCGTTAACGGGTGATATTGCCGAATTTCAAAGCGACCGAAATGGTCGGATATGGTATGCCCTAATTTATGGTCATTACGACAGTAAGAAAGAAGCATTGCAAGCGAGTAGTCATTGGCCTGCTCCACTCAATACATTACCATCATGGCTACGGCGTTTTGACAGTGTACAGAAACAGATTAAAAGTACGGTTCAAGAGCCGTAATTACATCCTCTGCTTGTGTTTTACTGCTAGCAAAAACAACACGCCACACCATCTCCCCTTTTATTTTAGAACGTGACAATACACCCTGTTTTTCTAATAGGGTGAGATCGAGAATACTGTTCGACCTAAAGCAGACAATTCCACTTGGAGAATAAAAAGTCTGCCAATTTGTTTGCTTACGGAGTGTCTGATGGAATAGTCTTGCTTGCTCTAGTCGATATGTAAGTTGACTTCGTAATACGTCTTTATCCTTTAATAAGCTGCACCAGAGGGGTAAAAACAGCTCACCACCGTAAGAGCCGGCTAATGTCTTTTGGGGTGGCTGCTTGAGGTAGTCAGCATCAATTCCTGCCAGTAAAGGTAAAGGTTGTTGATAAAGTATGATGCTACAAGGTCTGGGTTGTCCTAAGGCTTTATGAGGGTCAAAGCAGACAGAGTCTGCCTGTTCGATACCCTGCAATGCTGTTTGCTCTGGGAGTAATAAGAGTGCGCCACCCCAAGCTGCATCAACATGACACCAGCTATTAAATTCCTTTGCAATCTTGATACATGCTGTAAGGGGATCAACCGCGCCTGATGATGTTGTTCCTGCTGTTGCAACGATAGCGATAGGAGCTTGGTGCTGACATGCTTGAGATAACTCCCCAATATCTATTTTCCCTTGTTCATCGGTGGCAATCGCTTGAAATTCGAGGCCGAGGATCTGACAGGCTTTAATAATAGAGTAATGTGTCGCCTCAGAGCCATAGACAATCTTAGATGGATTACTTGCATTGTCTCTAGCTTGCCAAAGAGCTTCTAAGTTTGCATAGCTACTACCATGCGTAAAGTGCCCTTCATTTTGTCCGAAAAGCTCACAGAACCAGCTAATAAGTTGTTTTTCTATCGTAACTAATTGAGGATAAAGTTCAGGGGAAAGAAGGTTGCCATTATGTGCGCCTGCGAGTAATTGCCCTAATACAGAAGGCGAATCAATAGCGGGGCTCATATGGCCTGCCCATTGAGGACTATGGTGTAAACTTCCTTCAGAAATAAGC
Source organism: Methylophaga sp. (assembly GCA_013139345.1). GTDB lineage: Bacteria > Pseudomonadota > Gammaproteobacteria > Nitrosococcales > Methylophagaceae. The sequence goes on from WTAY01000152.1 coordinate 5,191, forward strand.
GCTTCTATTTGTTCAAGAGCATGGGATTGTGAGTCCATTTCTAATTCAAGGAGCGGATTCTGTAATGAAGTTATGAGTGCGGAAAGTTGGCTCATATTAACGTTAAGTTTGGGTTTGAGATACTGTCTGCTAAGTGAGCAGATGTTTGATAATTGATGACTTTTACAGTGGCTGGATGTTTAGAAAATAGGCTTATAAAACCAGAATCAATAATAGACTGTGAAGAAAGTACTTTGACGGATGTGGTGTGAATAGGAGCCCGTTTAATCAATAGTAATTGTTCAGCATTCAGTTGATTACTTAGCCATAAGGCAAGGCTATCAGAGCTAATATCCCAACTCTTTGCTAATGAAGGTTCCGCGAGAAGCTCATCATCGGGTAACCAGATAGATAACGGTGTTTTAGGCTTCTCATATGTACTTATGGGCTGACAAGTCGGCATATGAGACTGTAGTAATAGGCCAAACTGTTTCATGGCAATGATGGCCATGTGGTGAGCGACCTCATCATTAAAATGATGCACTGTTTGGGCGGTACGCACTTGATCAGCAAAGGGGCCTCCACCTGGGACGATGATAATCGACTGTTGAGTTGAGTATTCAACTAGAGCCGATAACCAAAGAGTCAGTTCAGGTGTGTTATATAAACTACCACCGACCTTAACAACAATCACTTTAGCTGTTCGATTAGATTAAGCATGGCTGCAGCCTTATCATGAACTTCTTGATATTCTGCATCCGCATCCGAATCAGCAACAATGCCACCACCAGCCCAAAAACGCAGCCGATTATCGCTAAATATCATCGTGCGAATGGTGATATTACTGTCCATTTTTCCATCAAAACCAATATAAGCAATACTGCCACAGTAAAGCCCACGGCGGTGTGGTTCGAGTTCTTCAATAATCTCCATCGCCCGTAATTTAGGGGCACCAGTAATTGAACCGCCGGGGAAACAGGCACGTAATAGGGAAACTGAATTTTGCTTATCAGACAAGGTGCCCGTGATAGTGCTCACTAAATGATGTACAGTGGCAAAAGACTCAAGTTCAAAGGGTTTGGGAACTTTAATGGAGCCGGGAGCGCAGACTTTACCTAAATCATTACGTAATAAATCCACAATCATCAAGTTCTCGGCACGATCTTTTATGCTTGATTGTAATTCTCTGGCAAGAGATTGATCGCGTTCTGAGTTATTGAGATCTCGAGGGCGAGTGCCTTTAATGGGTTTGGTTTCAACCTGTTTACCTTCCACCTTAAGTAAGCGTTCGGGTGATGAGCTCAATACCGTGCCATGAGGTGTAGAAAAATAGGCTGAGAAAGGGGCGGAGTTTTGTTTACGAAGTAGTTGGTAGGCAAACCATGGCTCGCCTTCTGCTTCAATTTCAAACCGTTTGGCTAGATTAACCTGATAGCAGTCACCGTCACGAATATAGTCTTTAATCTTGTCGAAGGCAGACTGATATTGCTGTCGGTTGAAATTGCTCTGGAGCTCGCCTAATACCTTAAATGTGTCTTGCTGTTCTACTTTTTCAACATTAGAAAATTGAGCAACAAGCTCATCCCATTGAGCATGCGTTTCAGATAGCAGACCATAACTGGCTAACCAGCAACGTTGTAAGTGGTGATCGGTGACAATTGCCCAGTCATAAATACCAATAACCATATCTGGAATATGTTCTGCATCATGGGCATAAGTGGGCAATGCTTCAAGCCTGCGACCGAGATCATAAGCAAAATATCCTAAAGCTCCGCCACAAAAAGGTAAGTCAGATTGTTGTTTGATTTGGTAATCTTGCAGTATTGACTGTAATAAGTGAAAAGGGTCATCACTTGAAAGCTCAGGTTCACTATTGTGGCGTGTAATTAAGGTGTTTTCACTTGTGGTTGCGAGAGTGATGAAAGGATCGGCAGTTTGAATATCATAGCGAGCATCACTATGAGCGCTATTGCTACTATCTAAAAAGATTGGCCAGCCTTTGTCTTTAATAGCCTCAAAATAAAGACTACTATCAGCATAATAAGGAAGTTCGGCACAAAGAGGAGGTAAGGTTATTTGACTCATGGTGACTATTTTACGGCAACTTATGCTTTGCTAGAAGGG
>WTAY01000160.1 GCA_013139345.1 Methylophaga sp.
AAAACTGCTCAGAGAATTCCAAACAGTGGACGCTATATTACACCTCACGGATAGTGCTTACGTCAGGAATAACCGCCTCGCTACTAAGGATTTTCCTCATTCGTTAACTCTTAGGTTTTAGGCAAAAAAAAGCCCTGATACTTTTCAGTATCAGGGCTTTTCGATAAAACTTTTTAACGTTGGCTATTAACGATTACAAATGTACATTGTTACTTCAAAGCCGAAACGCATATCTGAATATTCTGGTGTAGTCCACATAGTAATTACTCCTAAGTTAGTAAATGTTGGCGGGCCTTTCCGCTAACCTTGGATACCACTATACGCTTGCATTTTTATAGTGGTTAGAGGAAAAAACCCAACTTCACTCAGGATTTTCCTTCAAAAAAAAGGCCCCGATACTTTTCAGTATCGGGGCCTTTTTTTAAACTGGTTTAACTTTGAATCTTAACGATTGCAGATGTACATTGTTACTTCAAAGCCGAAACGCATATCTGAATATTCTGGTGTAGTCCACATAGTAATTACTCCTAAGTTAATAAAGTTGGCGGGCCTTTCCGCTAACGTTGAATCACACTATACGCCCACCATTTCAAAGTGGTTAGAGGAAAAAACCCGACTTCACTCAGGATTTTCCTTAGGCCTTATTTATGCGTCTAAGATCCCACTTCGAATCGCTAATCGTGCTAACTCTGCTGAGTTAGATACATCTAATTTCTGTTTAATATTAGTATGATGTGTGCCCACTGTTTTAGGGCTTAGACTCAGGATCTCGGCAATATTATTCACCGTTTTACCTTCTGCTAACAAGCGAAATACTTCAAACTCTCGCTGACTTAATACATCAATAATATTGTCTGATCCTGTTAGCTTTTGCATTGCAATTTGCTGTGCAATTTCAGGATCAATACACATTTTTCCCTGTGCAACTTGCTCAACAGCTTTAATCATTTCTTCAGGGGCACTTCGTTTAGGAATAAATCCTTTGGCACCTGCTTTCAGTGCTCGTGTTGTAAATACACTATCCTCATGCACACTTAATACTAGAATACGGGCTTCTGGATCACGGGCAATAATGCGTTCTATCGCCCCTATTCCTCCAATGCCTGGCATAGAAATATCCATGACAACGACATCGGGATGAAGCTTGGTATATTCTTGTACTGCTTGCTCGCCACTGCTCGCTTCAGCAATCACAATCAATTTATCGCCATCTTCTAATAATCGTTTAAATCCCGCGCGTACTAATGCATGGTCATCTACCAGCAATACTTTTGTTTTATTCAAACTCATTGTATTTAACTCTTTTCTAATGGTAATGCGATGTGGATAGAAACGCCCTCACCCAAAGCACTTGTTAATTTAAATTGGCCGCCTAGACTATGTGCTCGCTCTCTCATTCCTAGCAAGCCAAAGTCAACATCAGAATGAAAGTCTTGCACCTCCATCCCCTTGCCATCATCAATGATATCGATGACTAACTGTTCATCTTCATTCTTGACAGTAACCGCTATCTCAGACGCGGCTGCATGTCGTACAGCATTTGTAATGGATTCTTGCACAACCCGAAAGACAGTCATATTCATTGCTTCACTTAAATGATTCAATTCACCCAATAGTGATAACTTAAAATGAATATCTTCTTGTCTTTTTTGCCAAGCCGAAATACTTTCTTCCAATGTGGGAATTAAGCCTAAGTCATCCAAAGGACTTGGACGTAGACGTGTGATCATATTATGTACGACATCATAAATATGACTTGCTACATCAATAATCGCCTGTGCACTGGTGAATACTTTGGGCTCTGTTTCTTGCGTTCTATTTCGTATTAATACCGCATCTGTTTTGATGGCTGTTAAACACTGACCCAGTTCATCATGTAACTCACGAGCCAAATGCCGTCTTTCACCCTCTTGTGCCTCAGCCATATGCTGTGCCAATAGGCGTGTCTCACGTAATTGGTTTTCAGCCGCTTCCATCTGTTTATGTTCGGTAATATCTCTTAGTGTACAAATAACACCACGTACAACATTATCCGTATCGGAAAGAGGGACGGTAGAAAGCAGTATTGAGCGAGAGCCTCCACCAGATTTAGGCAAGCTTGTTTCTAAATTTTCAACGGTTTCACAGTTTTCTAGTACCGTCACAATGCCCTGTTTATTTTCTGTAAATCCTAATGAAACCAGTTCATTGCCAAGTAAAGAAGCGGCATTATTATTCAATAACTTCTCAGCTGCCGGATTACAAAGGACAATATGGCCCGCATGATCTAAAGATAAAATAGCATCCCCAGATTGCTGAACTAACACAGCTAAACGCCGGTTTTCTTCAATACTTTGTTGGAGTGTTTGTCCCATTCGATTAAATGACTGACTTATTTGATCCATCTCAGCCATTGAAAAACGAGGAAGTCGTAAGTGTAAATTACCTCGTTCAAAACCGGATAATGCTTCTAATAGTCGCTCCAATGGTTTGAGCAACCATCCTACACCCCAATAGAGTATTAGACCGACAAAAATGAAGATAACAACACCTAACGCCAAAATACTGCGTATATCTAACCAGCGCTCATTAATCTCTTGTAATGGGGCAGCATAAATCACCATATGCCCCTGACCGAAGTTTTTTGCTAACGGTGTTACTTTTGGCAGTAATATATCAATAAACCATTCTGGTGGAGTGGCATTACGATCACCCCTTGGTTCACCTTCAAACAGCAAGCCCTCATCATCAAATAATAGAATATGTAAACTTCTAATCTCACTCAAGGCAATAACAAGATCATGAAGATGTTGATACATTCCCCCTTCTCGATCCAGTGTCGCACCACCAGCCAAAGACACAGTAATCAGCTGTGCCGCAGCACTCATGGTTTCTTCCATGTCCGCTTTCACAGATTGGCGAGCATTAGACACTAAGACACCGGTACTTACTAGTAATGATACAAGTAATAGAGTGGCAAAAAACAAATTAACTTTTATTCTGAGACTCATTTTACAACTGTTTCCGTTGTGCCTTTTGCACCCCTATTATCAACCCAGCGAATCGTAATCATATCGCCCTGCTTTCCACCAACTAGTTGAAATGAAAAATAAGGATTACGTGCCGTTGCTGTACCACATTTTATTGTCAGCACTTCTTCATCATTTCGCCAACAACGAATATCTTGAATAAATTCAGCAGGAATCAATGTATCTGCCTCATCTTTGGCCCGTCCCGTATGCATGGGGTGAGCAAGTAACACACGTACAGTCGTATTTTCTGATTTTAGTTTTGCACGAATGCGATCTTTTCTAGGCAACCCCATCAGCCACAGCCTCCAATATCAACTTCGACAAATCGTGATGTTTTATATAATTTACCTTCTGCACGAATAATCGCTATTACAGGGGAGTCTTCACGAATCTTAATCATACTTTTAATTGGCAAACTCACCGCTGGTGTTAATTCCAAACTCATCGCTAAAGGAAAGGGATTATTTTCAACCAAAACAGCAATTCGCTCTATATTGTTTAAATCACTCTGAATTTGAATAGGAACCGACGCCCCATTAATCGCATAACTGGGTGGAGAGCCCACCTTAAAATTTAATGCAGCATCATCTGCAATGTCAGCTTCACCTAACAAGGCTAATAATGCATCTTCAACCGTCTCAGCATTAAATGCGTTCTTCGGCCAATGTGCTAATAATTGTCGCGGTAACAATAGGCCACTTGCAGCGACTAATGCTAATGTTGATGCCGAAATAGCGCCTTTCAAAATGGCTCTACGTTGTTGCATTATGTCATCTGTCATTACGACTCTTCCATCTCCGCCAATGTAATTTCAACTTCTCGTAAACGAGAACTAATTTTAGCTAACTGATACTCATCGCCTTTTGCAAAGTCGGCTGCAATACGCAATTGATCGGCGGCTAAATGTAAGCGCCCAGAAATATAATAATACTCTGCTAGCCAACTGTGGGACTGACTTTTCTTACCCATTTTACCTTGAGCTTGGGCTAATAGCTTATATAGCTGTTGAGAGGGAGCGCCTAATTCTAGTTGCCTAAGTAATATCTGCGCAGCTTCATTTGGTAAATTGGCTTGTAATAAGGCAGACACCTGTTCAAGCGATAACGCCTGATCATCAGGGTATAGTTTCTGATTTTCTTGATAAATCGCTAATGCTGTCGATAATTGCCCAACAGCGATTTCGATCTCTGCCAATGCTAATTGATAACTCAGGCGATCATCATCATTTTTAATAAGTTCAGCTAAAACCTGTCTCGCATGAGCATAATTCCCCACTGCTGATAATGCTAAGCTATAGCCGTACAGCGTTGCTGTCTTATTCAAACTATTACCTGTTTTTATGGCATTCTCATACTCTTGCGTCAAATGCGTTAAATTTGTTGCCCCCATTACCTTCAATTTTTCACGCATTAAATAAAACTGTAAGGTATCACTCACTTGGCGCACTAATGGGTATCTTACTGCGCGGCCTCGTGCATCAGCAATTCGAGATGTCGTGACGGGGTGAGTACGTAAAAACTCAGGGACGGCATTGCCTGTATAAAAACGACTTGCCTGCTGCAATCGTTCAAAAAATGCTGGCATTGCCAAGGCATCAAATCCTGATCGAACTAAGGTATGCATCCCTAAATTATCAGCCTCTGATTCATTAGCTCGCGTGAAATTTAGTTGAGATTGAACCCCACCGGCTTGCACAGCCATAATTGCAGCACTCCCCATTGCGGGATCTGCCGCACCTAACAATGCTGCAGCAATCATCGCTATTGTCATGGGAATACTCATCTGTTGAGACTTCTCAAAACTGCGTAATAAATGACGTTGAGTAACATGAGCGATCTCATGAGCTAAAACAGATGCCACTTCATCTTCACGCTGACTGGTTAATAACAAACCACTATTAACTCCGATAAATCCACCCGGTGCTGCAAAGGCATTAACCGAAGAGTCTGGCACCATAAAAAAAGTAAAAGGAAGGTGGGGCGCATCACTGTTCGCAACGAGACGGTATCCCAGTGACTGCAAATAACTATTTATTTCAGGATCATCAAGCAAATCAACCGATTGCTGTAAACGCCAATAAAAGCCTAAACCGATTTGATATTCCTGTTGAGGGGAGATTAAAGTCCCCGCACTATCACCAATTTCAGGCAATGCAATCTCTACAGCTCGCGTCATTGTCAACGGCCACAGGATCAGTCCCAATAACACTATTTTTATAATTTTTCTCATATCAACCATATGACACTCAGAGTATAACTGTGGTTCCAGCAAGACAAAAAAGCTATTTCAGTTTATTATTACACGTTTATATAGATACCTTTTTCTGGAAACAACCATGTCACACTTTGATGTAGAACTTGATACCTCGGGCTTAAACTGTCCGCTTCCTGTACTAAAAGCACGTAAAGCCTTATCAGAAATGGCCTCAGGTCAACGTCTACACTTAATCGTAACAGATGCCGGTGCTCATCAGGATATTCCTGCATTCTCAAAAATGACTGGCAATCCATTGATTGAATCTAGTGAAAATGACGGTACTTTACACTTCATTCTTGAAAAAGGGGCTGAATAATGGCGAAAAAACTAGCAATCATTGCCAGCAAGGGCACACTTGATGGTGCATACCCTCCATTTTTATTAGCATCAACTGCGGTCGCATTAGGCTTTGAAGTCAAAATATTCTTCACTTTCTACGGCTTGCAGTTACTTAATAAAAACCTAAACCTAAAAGTATCACCACTCGGTAACCCAGCCATGCCAATGCCTGTGCCCGTACCCAGCATTGTACAAGTTATCCCTGGCCTTGAATGGTTTGCGACATGGATGATGAAACGTAAATTAAAACAAAAAGGCGTGGCTAGTGTAGAACAGCTACGTGATATTTGTGTTGAAACAGGTGTCGATCTTATTGCCTGTCAAATGACCGTTGATCTCTTTGATTTCAACGAAGAAGACTTTATTGATGGCATTAGCTCTGGCGGCGCAGCAACTTACTTAGAGTTTGCTGGTGATGCTGACGTAACACTTTATATCTAAAACTTAAAATCAGTCAGACTGCGTAGCCAAATATAGTGATACGCAGCCTGACTCGAACGCATAACCTTCCCCTTCAGTAGACATCCCCCCTAAGTATTAAGAACTTCTTTAAAGCTCCCCCTACCGTTTAGCTTAATTCCAAAAGTGCTATTTTTCTTTGATTCTATACATTTAGAACAACAGCAAAAGTAATAAACATAAGATTATTGTAAAACATATCTAAATATAACCTTTTCTTATACATAAAGAGGGTTGTATTAATCTAGAAATGCTTTATTGTTAGGCCTAATCCACTATTAATAATATGGTAATTAAATGGAGCTTAACACCTTAGTTGTAGATGATTCACAGGCAATGCTCTCTGTAATCTCAGAGTTTCTAAAAAACCTTAATGTTACCTCTTGCACATGTGTCGAATCGGGTGAAGATGCTCTAAATTTAATACGTTCAGGAGAGATAAAGTTTCAACTTATATTCGTTGATCTGAATATGCCAGGAATGGATGGAATGGAACTTATTCGCTTACTCAGCAAAGAGCACTTTCTTGGTGGCGTTGTTATCCTTTCTGAACTAGACGATAAAATTATCCAGCTAGCTGCTGATGTAACCAATGAAAGTAGAACTCACCTTATTGGCTGTATGAGTAAGCCTGTTACTGAAGAAAAACTCAGTATTTTCCTGCAAAAATTAAAGTCACTTGATCATAGAACTGAAGAAAAAATTGAAAACCTTCTCAGTGTTGCAGAAATCGAAAGTGCTATAAGTGATAAACGAGTCATTCCTTACTATCAACCTAAAGTTAATAATCAAACAGGTGAAGTAGAAAGCTTAGAGCTTCTCGCCAGAATAGTATTACCCAATGAAGTAGATGCGGTAACTGCTGGCCGTTTTATTGGGGTCGCCGAAGAGAATGGAATTATTGAGGCATTAACACTCAGTATTTTACGTAGGGCAATGAGTGAACTGCATACAATTCAAGAAGAGTTTGGCTCACACTGTAAACTGTCATTAAACATATCTCCCTTAACGCTTAATAATAAAGCCCTACCTTTAAAACTTATCAGGCTACTTGAAAAATACGGTTATGAACCTAGCAACTTTATAATAGAAGTCACAGAAAGCTATGCTATTGAAAACTCTACACAGCTTGAAACATTAAATAGGTTGCGAATAAAAGGATTTGATGTAGCACTCGATGACTATGGGACAGGGTATACAAATATTCAACAGCTCAAGAAACTACCTTACACAGAAATAAAAATTGATCGTAGCCTTATTTATAATATTGCTAACGATAAACTATCCCAAGTTGTTGCCCAATCACTGTTTAATATTTTCGATGAATTAAATGTTCAAGTCGTTGCTGAGGGAGTGGAGTTACCAGAAGATCTTATTTATTTGGACAACCTTCAAATACCAATAATATTACAAGGCTACATCATCTCAAAACCTAAAATAATAGACAGCATTTGTCTCTGGCACCGTAGCTGGAAAAAAAACTCCCAACTGACAAGTTACATTTAACAAAGTTAGTTTTAATATCTAGCCACCAATAAAATACGGCAAGAGAGATTAAGAAGTTAATGCTTGAATGGTGCCCCCGGCGCGATTCGAACGCACGACCTTCCCCTTAGGAGGGGGACGCTCTATCCAGCTGAGCTACGGGGGCATTGATGAGAGCGAAGTATAGCAGTTATCAAATAGTCGCCCAATTGTAATCGTTGGAGCAGCTGTGGAACACCAGCACTTCTTACTAACTCCTAACTCTATGCTTCACTCTCTGGCATTAGTTTAACTCTGATCATCATTATCGACTATTTAATACCATTAGAAATGAATATCTTAGGGGATTAATCAGTCCTTCCAACACTCGTTTATTGACTCTCAATATGACTTAACCTTTTGAAATTAATCTTGCACGCTCTTTACTGCAAGCGTACTATTTTACTTGTGCGATAAAGGAGGTGATCTACCATGATGCCTAAATTTATATACGATGCACTGCCTTTTCTTTACCTTATTGCTGGAGTCTGGATTACAGTAACAGCTCCTCATCCCATAGCATTTGTGTCCGGTGCGATTTTTGGTTTCTTATCTATATATGTGTTCTGGATGAGGGATTTTCTTCATTTCCACAAACCTCACAAATAAAGCTCAATAAAAGCAACAACTGTTTTGTTTTTAAGTTGATATAAACTTGAAAAGATGAACTGGGAATAGCATTCCTAAATCACTCTAGTTTTTTGTGGATAAACAATGTTAATCATGACATGATTGCTTCAATGAAGCTTTATAATAAAACTCTAACTTATGATTTATAAAATCACATCATCAAATACCGTTCTATTGGTTTTAATACTTGCCACCATCTATTTTTTACTTGGTATTGCAGGGGTGGCATTGGCGAATCCCCCAGGCTATGCAACAGAGATATTCCCCCCTTCCGGTATTGCGTTTGTAGCTGTTCTATATTTTGGTCTTCGAATACTACCCGGAGTGTGGCTGGGTTCAGTCGCCTTAAATATGTGGGTGGCAATGAGTAGTGGTGATATTGGTGTTAGTTCCATATTAATTGCAATGTCTATAGCGGTAGGAGCCAGCCTGCAAGCATGGGTTTCATCATACTTAATCGTTCATGTCGCCAACGTTAAGTGGAAGTATCTCACTAAAAAATTAGATATTATTTGGTTCCTATTATTAGCGGGGCCTTTAGCTTGTTTAATTTCAGCCTCTTGGGGTAATGCAACGCTACTGTTATCAAATACAATCTCAAGTACTGAATTTATGTCTGGCTGGCTTGACTGGTGGATAGGTGATATCAGTGGTGTCATATTGTTTGCACCATTGACCTTGATCGTTTTATTACGTCATGAAGCACTATGGCGTATTAGACAAATCGGTGTTGCAGTACCTATCTTGCTCATCTTGATAGTCATTGTATTGGGATATGTTTTTATTTCTCAGAATGAACGCTTTGCTGAACAACAGCTCTTAATCTGGCAGATTCTTTTTGTAGAACTACTTCTCACAGGCTTACTTCAAATCTTGCTATTAACTAGCACGGGACATTATCACACTCTTATTATTAGAGAAAAACAAAACAGTTCTAAAGTATATGAAAGTGAATCACGATTAAAAGCTGCTCAAGCCTATGCAAAGATCGGTTATTGGGAGCTGTTAGCAGATAAAAAAACAGCATTTTGGTCCGAACAAATGTATCACTTATTTGGGCTGAATACAGATGTCACTCCTGGACCTGAATCACTTTGTGACGTGGTGCATGAAAATGACTTCCCCATTTTTCTTAAATCAGTGCAAGAAAGTTTTACAACGGGTAATGAACACCATGTTGAATATCGGATTAAACGTCCTAGTGATGGTGAAGTCCGTTGGATTGAATGTCGTGGCAAAATCGTGATGGATAAAGAAGGTAAACCTGAAAAGATTGCTGGTTTCATTCAAGATATTACTGAACATAAGCTATCAAAAGAAAAACTCCAACTCTCTGCTCGAGTATTTAGTGATACTCAAG